>JAAYRZ010000191.1 GCA_012518515.1 Alcaligenaceae bacterium | reverse complement strand
GGGTATATTGATTAAGCTGCGATTGATAGTAGCCTTGTGCCTGCTCGAGAGCTTCGTGCAACAAATCAAATCGGGTTTTCTTTTCCTTAAATCGTGCTTTCGCCTCTGGACTATAGTTACGCTCGGGAACACGCATACCTACAGTATCCGCAAGCGTCTTTACTGCCTCTGGAAATCCAAGACCAACGTGGTCCATCAGGAATCGAATTGAAGTACCGTGAGCCCCACAACCAAAACAGTGATAGAACTGCTTAGTAGGACTCACGCTAAAAGATGGTGTTTTTTCTTGATGAAAAGGGCAAAGACCTTGGAGGTTTTGACCGCTTTTTTTTAGCTGAACATACTTGCCGACGACATCAACAATATCAACTCGGGCAAGTAGTTCCTGGATGAATTCTTCAGGAATCAACTCAGAATAAATTTACACTATAAATTAGTACATGCGCGGAGGCAATTGCTGGCTACGGATGCGCTTATAGTGACGCTTAACAGCAGCGGCTTTTTTGCGCTTACGCTCAGCGGTTGGCTTTTCGTAGAATTCGCGAGCGCGTAACTCTGTTAAAAGACCAGTTTTCTCAACACCGCGCTTAAAGCGGCGTAATGCAACTTCAAACGGCTCATTATCTTTAATACGTACTTGTGGCATAGACAATCAACTAAAAAGGTTTAATAAAAATTAAAATAATAGTCCATAACTATAGCTTAAAACCATAGAAAAGGCAAATATTTAAGTGATAAAAGCGTACTTAAGCTTTTTTAAAAGCTTTTAAGCGACACTTATTCAGAAGCAGTTCCTTTACGAATCCATGATTCTAACTGATGAGGCCTAAGACTATCATAGTCCTCAAAAGGCTGATGAATCCATGGATTGTTTGGAAGATACTTACAATAATAATCCGGCTCTACCGTTGCATGGCCTTTAAGCCATAATACAGCTGAACGCATTTCAACAATCGCCGGAAACTCCTTGAGCAAATGCTCATGAACGCGTTGAAAGGTAAGGCCAGTGTCGACCATATCATCAACTAATAAGATGCGTCCCTCTAAACTACCACGGGTAATGGTAATAAACTGAGCAATATCTAATTGACCTTGAACAGTACCAGCAGCCTCTCGGTAACTGCTGGTTGCCAGAATCCCAAGAGGTACATCAAAAATTCTGGACAACACGTCCCCTACCCTGACACCTCCTCTAGCCAAGCAGACGATGGTATCAAAGCGATACTTTGACTCATAGACCTTTAAAGCTAATTTTTCTATTAGTCGGTGATATTCACTCCAACTAACCCATAAATCTGTATCAGTGCTTGATGGGACGGACATGCTGTACCTCTTTTTTTTATTAATTAATAATGACGCTCAATTAAAGTCCGAAAGGATTATCTAACATAATCGTTTCAGAACGCTCAGGACCAGTGGAAATCATAGCTACTGGAACCTCACATAACTCGCCAATGCGGTCAACTAACTTACGAGCATTTTCTGGAAGATCTTCATATTTTTTGATGCCGGCTGTAGTTTCAGTCCAACCAGGCATCATTTCAATAATAGGTTTAGCTGCTGCTACTTTATGTGCACCATAAGGTAAAACATCTAGGCGCTGACCATCAACCTCATAGCCTACGCACAAACCGACCTCTTTTAAACCATCTAGTACATCCAGTTTAGTGACACACAACCCATTAATACCATTGATTATGACTGAACGCTTAAGTGCAGCGGCATCAAACCAGCCACAACGACGAGGACGACCTGTAACAGCACCGAACTCATTACCCTGTTTAGCTAGGTATAGACCAATATCACAGTCCAACTCAGAGGGGAATGGCCCAGAACCCACACGGGTACAATAAGCTTTTGTAATGCCTAAGACATAGTGCAATTCTTGAGGCCCTACGCCCGAACCAGCTGAAGCTTGGCCAGCGATACAATTACTACTAGTCACAAAGGGATAAGTGCCGTGATCAATATCTAGCAAAGCTCCCTGTGCGCCTTCAAACAGTAAACGTTTACCCTCTTTTTTGGCTTGATAGAGAAGGTAAGAAACATCCGCTACCATTGGCTCTAAAATCTCAGCCAACTTCATACCCAAGGCCTTCATCTCATCAAAAGATACAGGCTCAGCATTTAAGTAGTTAACTAAAATAGCATTGTGATAATCAACAGCAGCACGCAGCTTTTCCTCAAACACTTCAGGCATAAATAGGTCCTGAACTCTGACCGCTCGACGCGCTACTTTATCCTCATAAGCTGGACCTATGCCACGACCTGTGGTACCAATTTTCTTAGCCCCCTGTTGTGCCTCTCGAGCCTGATCTACCGCTACATGATAAGGTAGAATTAAAGGACAAGCCTCGGAAATCTTTAAGCGTGAACGCACATCAACACCAGCACTTTCAAGCTCTTCAATCTCAGAAATCAACGCCTCAGGTGATAAAACCACACCATTACCGATATAGCAAGTAGTATGTGGATGCATAATGCCAGATGGAATTAAACGTAATACAGTTTTTACACCATTGATCCATAGGGTATGGCCAGCGTTATGCCCGCCCTGGAAACGTACAACACCGTGCACTGACTCAGCCAGCCAGTCAACGATCTTACCCTTACCTTCGTCACCCCACTGGGTACCTATCACTACAACGTTCTTACTCATATTTTAGATAAAAAAAAAACGGGAATAATCCAAGTCTATCTTAAATAGTTAACTGCTGTGCAGTTAATTGAGGCATTAAATAATGCTTTTCAATAGCCATTGATCATTCTCAAGCACTAACTCACGAGTAAAGACGTATTCCTCGGTGACTTGCTCGGTATTAGGGAACAACTGTACAACAATATGCCCTTCTGTACGCAGCTGTTGAATTTTACTTAATTGTGCTTGGTCATCTGACCAAATAGTTCTGATAGCTTCTGCGGGCGCTGACTTAGCCAAGCCCTGCACAAGGCGTCGCAAATTAAGACTAAAGCCTGTCGCTGGACGCTCTCTACCATAGGCCTTAGCGACTTTGTCGTAACGACCACCGCGAACTAAGGCGTTATGCCAACCTTCAGCATAAAGTGCAAAACTAATGCCACTATGATAATCATAGCCACTAACATCAGCCAAATCCACACTAACTTCAGGAAATTTAACAGCCACTGCTTCCAACTCATCTAAAGCAGCTTGAATCTCAGGAAGTTTAGGTAGAACGTTACGTGCTTTTTCGAGTGTACTTACATCACCATAAAGATTCGGCAAAATTAATAAAGCCTCTTGAATCTCTGTAGGCACCCCCTCAAGCTCAGTTAAAAAAGCTCTCAAGCTAGTAATCGCTTTTTCACGCACCAGTCCATTAAGCTTATCTACCTCAGCCTCCAAAGCGGGATGAGCCGAGACAAGAGCTCGCATAATTCCAGGGTGATTTAAATCTAATTTAGCCCCATGAACTCCTGCTGTTTCTAATGTTTGATAAGCTAGACCTATGATTTGCAAATCAGCTTCAATGCCACCATAACCAAAAATCTCAGCACCAATCTGAACTAACTCACGATCACCGATTAAGTCATTAGGCACCGCATGAAAAACGACACCACAGTAACATAAACGGGTGACTCCTTGACGGTTTAATAGGTGTGCGTCAATACGTGTTACTTGCGGCGTAATATCTGGACGGATACCCATAGTACGTCCAGTTAACTGATCAATTACTTTTGCCGTTTTTTGTGGTAGGTCAAGCCGCTGGCCCGCAAATAAAGACTCTGTGAACTCGACTAGAGGCGGTGCTACCAATTCAAAACCACTATATTGGTAAAGATCAAGAAGCTTACGACGTAACTCCTCAAGACCACGCGCCTCTGCTGGCAAAATATCTGAAACAAATTCTGGTAATAACCAGTTACTAGCTCTCATGATTACTCCGCTGTTTCAGCAATCGGATCACCAAAGTATTTAAAGAAGCTTGAATCTGGTGAAACCACAATCGTGTCTTCTTTGTTAGCAAAAGAAGAGCGATATGCATTTAAACTATTGAAAAAACTAAAAAACTCTGGCTGTGAAGAATAAGCTTCAGCATAAATTCTGGTCGCGCTAGCATCTCCCGCACCACGAATGGCTTCTGCCTCAGCCTGCGCTTGCGCTAAAATTTCAGCTACCTGACGGTCAGCTTCAGCACGAATACGCTCACTTTCTGCAGCACCGCTCGCACGAAGACTATTAGCCTCTTGCTTACGCTCAGCTTGCATACGAGAGTAAACAGAATCAGAAACCTCTGCTGAGAACTCAATACGCTTCAAGCGCACATCAACAACCTCAATACCTAGTGGCGCTGCACGTGTTGAAATATTAGCAAGAATCTCCTGCATAACAACATCACGGTCAAATGAAATAACTGCTCTCACGGTACGAACGTTAACAGCTGCGTTAAGCGCATCACGAATTTGCGCTGCTAAACGATCCTGTGCCGCTTGAGTTGATGTACCAAAAGAAATGTAATAAAGACGTGGATCAGAAATACGCCACTTTACATAGGAATCAATGATCAAGTTCTTTTTCTCAGATGTCTGAATACGTTCAGCATCTCTAGATTCAATTGATTGAATACGTTTATCTAGGAAAATAACATTTTCCAAAGGTGATGGCTTTTTAAACTTGAGACCAGGCTCAGTTTCCGTACGCTGCCACTCCCCTAACTTAAATACTAAAGCGTAGCTACGCTCATTTACAGTAAATATACTAGAGGAAATGATGATAAATGCAAGCCCTAATAGTATTGCCCAAAAAACAGGTCTTTTCATAACAATATCCTCAGTGATTAACGTCGTGCTGAACTTTCACGGTCACGGCTCAGCTCACGGCTGCGCGCATCTGTAGCAGTCGCCGTATTTGATACATTAGTACTCGTGGCACTAGCGCTACTTTCAAAAGACGAGTTCTCCGATTGTGTTCTTGGAGCAGCGGGGGTCGTGCGAGCAGTCGAATTATCTGCTGAACGATTTAAAATGCTATCCAACGGCATGAACATCAAAGGATTCTGCTGGTCTGCAGTATCAAGCATAATCTTAGATGTATTGCTATAAATGTCGCCCATCGTCTCGATATACATACGCTCACGTGTAATCTCCGGAGCCGCTACATACTCAGTCGCAATTTGCTTGAATCGCTCTGCTTCACCAATGGCCTCACCAACTATCTGTGCTCTATAACCCTCAGCACTTTGGAGCATACGAGCTGCATGACCATGCGCTTCAGGAATAACGCGGCTTGCGTAAGCTTGACCCTCGTTTTTCTGACGCTCGTTATCCTGACCCGCTTTAATTGCATCTTCAAAAGCTGCTTGAACTTGCTCTGGCGGCTGTACGTTTTGAATAGCCACCGTAATCACTTCAATTCCGGTATTGTAGCGGTCAAGAATAGTTTGCATTAAGCGCATGACGTCCTGAGCCGCCTGAGTACGACTTTCGTAAAGAATATTATTCATTGACTCTTTACCAACCACCTCGCGCATCGCAGTCTCAGCAGCTTGCCTTACAGACTCATCTGGATCAACGGTAGCAAATAGATAACTTGCAGCAGGACTTAAAGCCTTGCCCATCTCATTGCCGTTTTCAACATCAGCAATACCTGCTTTAATTCGATATTGAACATCAAACTGTAAATCAACAATATTTTCGTCTTCAGTCAGCATAAGCGCTTCAGCCAAAACCTTGTTGCGAGAGCTATCACGATAACCTACAGAGAACGCACGGACATTAGCGATATTCACACGCTCTACTCGTTCGACAGGACTCGGTATGTGCCACTGAAAGCCTGGCATAACAGTGCGCTTATACTGGCCAAACTGAGTAATCACACCTACCTGACCCTCACGAATGATAAAGAAACCACTCGCTAGCCACAGCAGGATACCGACAATCAAGGCAAAGATAATGCCATGACGGATAAACTTCGGGGACATCTGCATATTTGGTTTACTACCACCCTGCCCCGGTCCACGCGGTGCTCCACCACGATTACCACCACCGCCAAAAAGAGCTTTGAACTTCTTTTCAACATCAGACCAAACTTGGTCTAAATCAGGTGGACTATTTGGATCTTGCTGGGGACGTTTTGGTTCACGGGAACCATCATCATTTTGAGGCTTTTTACCCCAACCCGGATCATTTAAATTAAAAATCTTACTTAGCATCAATCGTTTTCTCTAATTGCTGTTTAGTTAGAACAATAGCCTCTCTAAGGAACTCTAAGCCACTTCGCTCACTAGCACTTAAAAAGACTCGGCTAACATGACCAGACTCATTTACTTCGAGCCTCGGTTCTTGCCCTGTCAAATCTGTCTTATTGTAAACAAGAATGGTAGGGATGTGTTGCGCACCAATCTCTTGTAAAACTTTATTTACCTCAAAGATCTGCTCTTCTTTTTGTGGATTACTGCTATCAATCACGTGCAGCAGCAAATCCGCATAAAGCGTTTCTTCAAGCGTCGCCTTAAAGGCTTCAATTAAGGTTGGGGGTAATTCACGTATAAAGCCCACCGTATCCGACAAAGTAACTTGTCCTGCATTTTCGATCCAGACCCGACGCGTGGTCGTATCCAACGTTGCAAAAAGTTGGTCAGCTGCATAAGCATCAGCGCGTGTCATAGCATTGAATAAAGTAGATTTACCAGTATTAGTATAGCCAACGAGTGAAACTACAAAAGCACCTCTTCTAATACGCTGACGACGCTGATTATCACGCTGTTTACGCACTTTTTCTAAGCGTTCATGCAGAATTTTAATGCGCCTACCAATAACACGTCGATCAAGCTCTAGCTGCGTTTCACCCGGACCACGTGTACCAATAACACCACCCTGTTGTTGTGCAAGATTAGTCCACATACCGCTTAATCGTGAACGCATATATTGCAACTGCGCCAACTCAACTTGAATTTTACCCTCATGGCTTTGAGCTCTGAGAGCAAAAATATCCAAAATTAATGCCACACGGTCAACAACTCGGCACTTAAACTCTCTTTCTAGATTACGTTGCTGCGCTGGAGATAGTGATTGTCCAAACAAAATTAGTTCGGCACCTGCGGCTGCAGCCAAGGCTACAGCTTCCTCAACTTTTCCTTTACCCAAATATAAAGCAGGATCTGGTTTGTCACGATTAGCCACTAAGGTGCCAACTATTTTAGCCCCTGCGCCCTTGGCTAACATAACAAATTCCTCATGGTGAGCCTGGAAATCAAGTTCACCATAAAGATTAACGTCAATAATAAATGCTTGCATAAATGAGTTTTACTTCGACCTCAAGGTCTGTCAGCTTACAAATAGCTAACCAATTTTCTTCTACAAATAAAAGCCCGCATACAGAGCGGGCTTTTACGACTCTTTATGGTATAAACAAAGTTTAAAATACAATAAAAAGTCATTTGTTAAGTAACATCAGGCCTTAAGCTTCTGGCTCCTCAGCCGCATCGTCTTGTAAATTAACAGCACGAGCGGGAACTACAGTAGAGATGGCATGCTTATAGACCATTTGGGTCACGGTATTTTTTAATAGCACAACATACTGGTCGAAAGACTCGATTTGACCTTGTAGCTTAATGCCATTGACTAAATAAATAGATACAGGAATATGCTCTTTACGTAAGGTGTTTAGGAAAGGATCTTGTAATGATTGTCCTTTATTGCTCATTCTTGAGACTCCATGAATTTTTATATGATTAAAATTGTAATTTTATATAGGAAGCTATTACTTTAACATTTTTTTAAAGTTTGGTAAGCACCCTAAGCGCTTAAATAATCTTTTAAAGCAACAACCAAAGCATCACACTCTTCAGCTAAACCGATGGTTATTCTTAAATATGGGGTGCAGCGTTCTAATTTAAAGTGACGGACTAAAATTTTTCTTTCTCTTAAAGCTTGTGCTAACACTTCAGCCTCATGCTCTGGGTGAGTCACAAACACAAAATTTGCTGCAGAAGGTAATACCTCAAAACCTAACGCCTCTAGTTCGGCAGTCAGCTTTTCTCGCCACTGCATAATCTTATGACGCGTTTCCTGAAAATAGTCTTCTGCTTTAAAAGCAGCTACTGCACCAGCTTGCGCTAAACGATCAATTGGGTAAGAGTTAAAACTATTTTTAACTCTAGTTAAGGCCTGCATTAACTCTGCCTGCCCAAAGGCAAAACCTACCCTAAGCCCTGCTAGTGAACGGGATTTAGAAAGAGTTTGAAATACAATCAAGTTTGGATAATTCTGAATCAGTTTAATTGCAGTTTCTGCACCAAAGTCAACATAAGCTTCATCAACAGCAATCAATATATCTGGCTGTGCCTGTAGTAGGCGCTCAATCTCTGCAAGACCTAAAGCCAAACTAGTTGGTGCATTAGGGTTCGGGAAAATAATCGTCGAGACCTCGGCAGAATTTAAAGCACAATAATCATCGATATTAATTTGAAAGTTCTCTCCCACAGGAATGGTTTCGACCTCAATCCCATACAAACGAGCATAAACTGGATAAAAGCTATAAGATAAATCTGGATATACTAGCTTCTTACCCTCATGTCGGAATAATGCATTAAAAGCATGCCCTAACGCTTCATCAGAGCCATTACCGACAAAGACCTGCTCAACCTCAATGTCATAATACTCAGCTACTACGTTGCGCAACTCAAGTGACTCTGCCGCTGGATAAAGTTGCAAGGCTCCATCAGCAGCCTCTTTAATTGCGTCAACAACCGCAGGTGCTGCTGGAAACGGAGATTCATTACTATTAAGTTTAATAAACTCACCCTCTGCCGGCTGTTCGCCAGGCACATAAGGCTGTAAGGAATCAACAAAAGGGCTCCAAAATTTACTCATTTTTTATTCTCAAACTATCTATCGTGTCAAACAACTTCAAAAGAAATAATCAACAACGACTATTTCTGCCAACATTGATATAGCTACTAGGCAAAGGGATTACGTGAAGATTTGAAATGAATCCTCAAAGGCGTACCTTCTAACTTAAAAGCCTGACGAAAACGAGTTTCTAAAAAACGGCGATAAGATTCGGGCACTGCTTCTAATTGATTACCATGAATGACAACTAAAGGAGGATTTTGACCACCTTGGTGCGCATAACGCAATTTCGGACGGAACATACCCTTTCTAGGTGGTGCCTGTTGCTCTACTGCTTCTCGTAGCACTCGCGTCAACTTCGGTGTAGATAACTTGCGGAAGGCAGCATCATGAGCCTCATTAACTGATTTAAGCAAAGCACCGATGCCGCGCCCTTTAAGAGCCGAAACCTTATGCATTTTGGCAAAACTCAAAAATCGCAGCTTTCGGTTAAACTCACGCTCAATCCATTCTTTATTGTAGTCATCAAGGCCATCCCATTTATTGATAGCAACTACTAATGCTCGACCGCTCTCCATAATAAATCCTGCGATATGAGCGTCTTGTTCAGAGATCTCAGTTTTTGCATCTAATACAAGGACTGCGACATTACAAGCTTCAATTGCTTGTAGAGTTTTAATCACTGAAAACTT
Source organism: Alcaligenaceae bacterium (assembly GCA_012518515.1). Lineage (GTDB taxonomy): Bacteria > Pseudomonadota > Gammaproteobacteria > Burkholderiales > Burkholderiaceae_B > Oligella. Next base: position 10,829 of record JAAYRZ010000191.1, on the reverse strand, counting down.
TTCAATACTCTCAAAAACTCTACCACGCTTGCGTAAACCGGCAGTATCAATCAATGTGTACTTACGCTCACCATGCTCAAACTCAATCTCAATAGCATCACGCGTAGTCCCGGGCAAGTCAAAAGCAATAACGCGCTCCTCACCCAATAAAGCATTAATTAGAGTTGACTTTCCGACGTTCGGACGCCCGACAATGGCTAGTTTAATACGATGTTCACTAAAAGATTTAGCATCATCAGCAACAGCATCATCAACCAGCTCAATTTCTGAAGCGTCTAATGCATCCGCTTCTGCCTCAAGCGCAAGAATAGCCTCTTCGCTAAGCTCCTCTTGATCAAGGTGCTCAATACTAAAGGTTTCCTCTTCTGCTACTTCAATAATTTCATCGTGCAAATCACGTACTTCGTGAGCTTTCTCAAGAGCCAATTCAATAACTCCCTTGACGCCATCACCATGAGCTGAAGAGATCTGATATGGCTCTCCCAAGCCAAGTTCATAGAACTCAGCAGATGCTTGACCAGGTTGCATACCTTCGGCCTTATTGACAGCCAATACTAACGGCCTACCAATACGACGAATTTTGCTCGCAATATCATGATCGTGACTGTTAATGCCCGCACGAGCATCAACTAAAAAAATCACAACATCTGATTCGAGAATAGCTTGCTCTGTTTGCTTAGCCATTTCCACTAAAATCCCACTTTTAGTTTCGGGCTCAAAACCTCCTGTATCTACTACCAAATAAGGTGAATCACCGACACGGCCTTCACCATAATGACGGTCTCGGGTTAAACCCGGAAAATCAGCCACAATCGCATCACGCGAACGGGTTAAACGATTAAATAAAGTGGACTTACCTACGTTAGGACGACCAACAATTGCCACTACAGGCTTAAACTTTGAACTCACTGAGCACCTAGCATAACTAAACGACCACCGCCACTCTGGACTAATACGCCATAAGGGGTTGCAATCAATGGTGATTGAATCGCGCGACTATCCCCTACAGACATGCGTCCTTGTAATTGACCAGTGTTGGGATCGTAAAAATGGATATAACCTTCGTAGTCACCTACAAAAATTTTATTATTAAAAAAAACGGGATTGGTTAAGCCACGATTACGCAAAACAGAGTCTTGCCATAGCATTTCTCCACTATCTCCATCAAAGGCAGTGACTTCACCATGCATACCTGAAGCATAGAGTCTATTATTCGCTGAACCCAGACCTACTGAACTAGAAAACGCTCTGGTCCACTTCAACTGAGGCTCAGACTCTGCACTACCACCGTAATAACATAAAATGGCGCCTTGGTAACTATTAGCGCATACTGCGTCATTGACGGCAACCGGCAAACCAACCACATCAATCACTGAGTCCAAATCAGTGGCTCCAGTTGCCGAACCAATTTTAATATCCCACAAAGGACGACCATTATCTAAGTTAATGGCTACGATTCTGCCTACTGGCAAAGGTACAATAACCAAGTTATTGCTGACAACCATACGAGTATCGGTCTTCAACGCTAGTGGAGCACTAGTTCGCATATAGGACCATAATAATTCACCGGTTTGGCGATCGAAGCCTTGTACACGATAATCGTCATTGCGAACTACAATCACGTTAGGACCAATAACTGGCGGCGTAGAACTCACAGTTGAAGTCCGGGCATCCCACAGCTGAGAACCCGTTGAAGCATCAAGAGTAACAATACGACCATCACGTGTAGCAACGACGACAATTTGACCATCAGAGCCTACACCCGCTGACAAATTGGTAGCTAAATTAGTATTCCAACGCACCGCTCCATTGGCCAAATTTAAACGTGCTACATGACCATTTGGTGTTGCCGCAAAAACCTCGTCACCTATGATGATAGGAGCAAAGCCATAATCACCAGAAGAGCCAATCGATTGACTCCAGACAATATTTCCGCTAGCTGTCTGCTCATAAGACGTCAACCCAACTGGATCGAAACGACTCTCAGCAGTAAAAAGACCACTACATGCAGTCAACACTGCAGCACTGACTGCTGCTAAAGCTATAACACGAGTTGCTCTGAATTTAGCTTTGAGGTTGCTCATTAACCCCTCCTAATACATTTAGCTTAAACTGCATCGTTTGAATAAACTCACTACTTGCCTCTGATGCTTGTGCCGCTTGTGCCCACTGTTCAGTTGCTTTGTCGAGATCACCTTGGGCAAAATAAACATCACCACGCTTATCAGCAAACAGTGGTTCATAACCAACCTCACCTTGATTCAACAAAGCAAGCGCTTGCTCAAACTTTTCTTGATTGGTATAAAGTGTCGCTAACTGTAACTTAGCAGTACCTACTAATTCAGGATGCTTTTTACTATTATCTAAAACACCTTGTAAGGCATTTTCAGCCTGTGCGTAATCCTCTTTTTCGGCATAAGCACGTGCAGTTAATAATGCTGCTCTGCCGGCGTACACATTACCTTTATACTTGTCTTGTAAAATCTGATTAGCTTCTTGCATACGCTGTGCAGAAACCTCATCTGTAGACTGATAACTACTTTCTACAATGGCAAAATAACCAAGTGCATTACGCGTTTGATTACCCTGATACCAGTTCCAACCATACCACCCTAAAATAGCTAATAAAACAGCCAAGACTAGACCGCTAATTAAATTACCCCAGTGGTCCCACCATGCTTTTAATCGGTCAATTTTTTCCTGTTCTTCTAAGTCAAAAGCCATGCTTTTCTACTTCCTTTCTGCTAAAACTTGAACTAAATCTGCTTGTGCCACTTCAAACTGATTTTCAATATTACCACTTTCTGATTCACGCAAAGGCTTAACAGCCACTTTGTTCTGCGCTAATTCTTGCTCACCAATAACAATAGCCCAGCGTGCCCCACTAATATCAGCGCGTTTAAACTGTGACTTAAAACCAGCTGAACCTGCATGAACCATCACCTTCCAACCTGAATCACGACATTGCTCTGCAAGCAAAGAAGCGACTTCTGATGCTTCTTTACCTTGGTGTACAAAATAAATCTCAGCCTCTTGTGGTGGGGTAAATGCACCTTGCTCATCAGCCAACTCGAGCAATCGCTCTAAGCCCAAACCAAACCCTACACAAGGTGTTGCTTTGCCACCTAAAAGCTCAAACAAACCATCATAACGGCCACCACCACAAACAGTCCCTTGAGCTCCAAGTTCATCAGTAACCCACTCAAATACAGTCAAGTTGTAATAATCAAGACCTCGAACTAAGCGAGGATTAATTATGTACTCTATACCAGCTTGTTGTAAACGTTGGCAAACCTGCTCAAAATGTGCTTTTGAATTTTCACCTAAATAATCAAAAAGTTTAGGCGCATTATTAGCCATCTCTTGCATATCTGGATTTTTAGTATCTAAAACTCGCAAGGGATTGCTATACATGCGGCGCTTAGCATCAGCATCAAGAATATCTACGTGCTGCTCCAAATACGCAATTAACGCCTCACGATGCTTAGCGCGCTCATCACTTTGACCTAAACAATTCAACTCCAATCGAATATTTTTCAGGCCTAAGGTGCGCCATAAGCGAGCGAGCAATAAGATCACCTCTACGTCCATATCTGGACCATCAAAACCCATAGCTTCTACCGACAACTGATGAAATTGTCGATAGCGCCCCTTTTGTGGGCGTTCATGTCTAAAAACCTGCCCCATGGCATAAGCACGCACTGGGCGCTCATACAACAAGTTATGCTGTATAGCTGCGCGCACAACACCGGCAGTAAACTCCGGACGCATTGTCAGCATGTCCTCAGGAGTAACGCTTTCAACATCCTTGTTCATGGTAAAGGTATACATTTCCTTTTCAACGATATCTGTAACCTCACCAATACCTCTTGCAAATAAACGAGTTTGCTCAAGAATAGGTGTCCGAACATTTTGATAACCATACTGAGAAAGTACAGTTTTAAGAACAGCTTCCAATTGCTCCCACTTATAGCTTTCATTAGGCAGGATATCGTTCATACCACGGATGGCATTAACTTTATTAAAAGTTTTAGACATAAGAATTATTAGATATAACTATTTTTAATTAAGATTTTTGACCGTAACGTTGTTCAACGTAGTCTTCAACAATTTTTTGGAACTCTTCTGCGATCCCCTCACCTTTAAGTGTCATCCGGCGTTCACCATCAATAAACACAGGGGCAGCAGGAACCTCTCCTGTACCCGGTAAGCTGATACCTATATCCGCGTGACGACTTTCACCTGGACCATTAACTACACAACCCATGACCGCCACATTCATCGTTTCAACACCAGGATACTGATGACTCCATTCAGTCATACTATGGCGTAAAAAATGTTGAATTTTGTCTGCTAGCTCCTGAAAGAAAGTACTACTCGTCCGACCACAGCCAGGACAAGCAACAACCATCGGAGTAAAAGCACGAAGTCCCATCGTCTGTAGCATTTCTTGAGCCACAACTACTTCATTTGCTCTATTACCACCTGGCTCCGGAGTCAATGAAATACGGATAGTATCACCAATCCCTTCCTGCATCAAAACTGATAATGCGGCTGTAGAAGCTACGATACCTTTAGAACCCATACCTGCCTCAGTCAGCCCTAGATGCAAGGCATAATAGCTGCGAGAAGCTAAATTGCGATAAACAGAAATCAAATCTTGTACGTGACTCACTTTACAAGAGAGTATGATCTTATTAGCTGGCAACCCCAGCTCTTCAGCTCGCATCGCATTACTTATAGCGGACACAACCAGTGCCTCACGCATTACAGCCTGAGCCTCCCAAGGAGTTGCACGGTGATTATTTTGGTCCATCATTCGGGCCATTAAGTCCTGATCAAGACTGCCCCAGTTCACGCCTATGCGTACGGGCTTATTATTTTTAATGGCAACATCGATCATTTTCGCAAAATTATCATCTCTGCGTTTTCCACCGCCCATATTGCCCGGATTAATTCGATACTTAGAGAGAGCTTGCGCACAATCTGGATAATCAGTTAACAGCTTATGACCATTAAAATGAAAATCACCAACTAAGGGAACATGAACCCCCATCTTATCGAGTTGCTCACGAATTACTGGCACCTCTCTAGCTGCTTCTGGACTATTAACTGTAATACGCACCAACTCAGAGCCTGCCAAAGCTAACTCTTTAATCTGTATAGCGGTCGCAATTGCATCAGCAGTGTCAGTATTTGTCATTGACTGCACCACCACCGGAGCTGAACCGCCAACCTGAATCACATTATCTTGCCAAGAAATATTGACCTGATGAGTGTGATGACGTGTCAAGGGACCGATAGGATAAGGAGTTTCTCTTACTTCAAAATTAGCCTTCATATCTCCACTCATATACCATCAAACCAATCTCTAACAAATCCCAACTTCAGATCCTCAAGAGTAATAGCCCCTTGCCAAAGTGCCACGGCTACAACGATCAGTATCACTAAAACCAATAACCAAATAATAGTGGATATAGAAAAACCACCGCTTTTAGCATCTCCAGTCGGCGTTGGAGACATTTTATAATCCAGACTGCTGACTAAATTATCGGGTTTGGAACTATGCGGTTTATTACCAGTCTCACGCGCCAACAACTCAGTTGCTAATTCGGGATCAATATGTAATGCCTCTGCATACTTACGCACCATGGCCCGAAGAATAAAACCTTGAGGCAAAACTTCCCAATTTTTATCCTCAAGTGCCTGCAGTTGCCAACGACTATATTTCGTAATACTAGCAACATCTTCGATACTTAAATTTTTGCGTAAACGATTTGCATGCAACAAACCACTAAGAGAATCTGCTAATTCAGGCTGCGGCGCAGACTCTCTTGTCAAATCGGGCATATCTTCTTGAGGGTTCACTTTTGCACCTCGTAAATTGGAATAACCCCATCAGCAATAGGAATCACCTCATCGTCACGACGTTTTTGCGTAATTTTAGTGCGATCCTTGACATCGCCTGCCAATTGTCCACAGGCAGCATCAATATCATCTCCGCGGGTTTTACGTGTCGTCGTAATCACGCCAGCATTTTGCAAACGTTCGGAAAACGCGCGTATTCGGTTATTAGATGAACGCTTTAAACCTGATTGTGGAAAGGGATTAAAAGGAATTAAGTTTAATTTACAACGAACCTGTTTGCTAATTTCTATCAGTTCATCTGCATGCTCGTCGGTATCATTAACCCCATCGAGCATAATATATTCAAAAGTGACAAAATCTCGTGGAGCATGTTCTAAATAACGATTACATGCAGCAATTAACTCACGTAATGGATATTTTTTATTTAAGGGTACGAGCCGGTCACGAAGCTCGTCATTAGGTGCGTGCAAAGATACTGCCAAGGCCACAGGACAATCCTGCGCCAGACGATCCATCATCGGCACCACACCAGAAGTAGAAACTGTTACCCGACGGCGAGACAAGCCATAGGCATTATCCTCAACCATCAATTTTAAGGCTGGCAACAACTCTCTGTAGTTCAACAAAGGCTCACCCATCCCCATCATGACAACATTGGAAATGACACGTAAGGGCTCGCTTGGCTCTTGTCCATCAATTCGAGCCGCTGACTGATTTTTAATCAATTCCGAGCGAGCATACCAAAGCTGAGCAATAATTTCAGCTGCAGTCAAATTTCGATTAAAACCTTGATAACCTGTAGAACAAAATGGACAGGCTACCGTACAACCGGCTTGACTCGATATACACAAAGTACCGCGATCGTCTTCAGGAATAAAAACCGTCTCGATAGCGTTGTTATTGCCTACATCAAAAAGCCACTTACGAGTACCATCCGAAGAAACCTTATCTAGGACGGGCTTAAGCAGCTCTACACAATAATGGTCTGCCAGCTGACCACGAAAATCCTTGGCCAGATCAGTCATTTGAGAAAAATCAGCTTCGCCACGCTGGTGAACCCAGCGTAGCAACTGCTTAGCACGAAAAGGCTTATGCCCTGCCTTTTGTAAATCTAAGGTCAGGGCCTCTAAGTCTAAGCCTAATAAGTTTTGCTTTTCAGTCATTTAAATAGTAACGGAATTACTTGCCGAAGAAATATTCGATTTCAACTGCTGCAGTTTCAGGCGCATCAGAACCATGCACTGCGTTAGCATCGATGCTTTCAGCAAAGTCAGCACGAATAGTACCAGGAGCAGCTTCTTTAGGATTAGTTGCACCCATCAACTCACGGTTTTTAGCAATGGCGTTTTCACCTTCTAAGACCTGAACGAAAACAGGGCCTGAAATCATGAACTCTACTAAGTCATTAAAGAAAGGACGCTCTTTATGCACAGCATAAAAACCTTCAGCATCTTTACGACTTAACTGTACCATTTTTGCCTCAACGACCTTAAGATCCGCTTTTTCAAAACGAGAAACAATTTCGCCGATAACATTTTTAGCAACTGCGTCAGGTTTAATAATTGATAACGTGCGTTCAACCGCCATATCGTGCTCCAAAAAATAAATATGTTAATCTTAAAAACAATTGCGTAAAACAGGCTCTTATTAAACTAGCGAGCAATGCTTGCTAGTTTTACTAAGCACCCATAATTAAAGGAAAACCAAAGGAAAAATTAGCTGTTTTACACAAACGTCCATTTTAACATGCAAACAGTAGCTCTTACATCTTAAAATATAGCATTAAATAAGAAAAACTATCAGTTTTATAAATCTTGAATTAATCCAGTGTTTAATAACGGTACTAAAATGAATCAAACCCCTCTCAGCGAAGAGCTTGCAAAAAGTTTTGAGCCAAAAAATATCGAGTCTTCTTGGTATGATCGATGGAATGAATTAGGTATTTTTAAGGCGGGTCAATTTACCCAAACTAGCTCACCCGAAAGCGGTAAGCCATACACTATCCAATTTCCACCACCAAATGTCACCGGCACCCTACACATGGGGCACGCTTTTAACCAGACCGTGATGGACAGCTTAATCCGCTATCATCGTATGCTTGGTTGTGATACAGTTTTTGTACCAGGCACGGATCATGCTGGGATTGCCACTCAAATCGTTGTTGAGCGTCAATTAGATGCACAAAAAATCTCACGTCATGACTTAGGTCGTAGCAGCTTTGTAGACTGCGTTTGGGACTGGAAAGAAAAATCCGGCAACACCATGATGTCTCAACTCCGCCGTTTAGGTTCTTCAGCTGACTGGAGTCGCGAGTACTTCACTATGGACGACCGCATGTCAAAAGGTGTGGTTGAGACTTTTGTTCGTTTATACGAACAAGGCTTAATCTATCGTGGTAAGCGTCTAGTTAACTGGGATCCAGTCTTAGGTACGGCTGTCTCAGACCTTGAGGTAGAAAATGTCGAGGAAAATGGTCTACTCTGGCACATCCGCTATCCCTTGGTGGAGCCTACCGGCGAACTCACCCACCTAACGGTAGCAACCACTCGCCCCGAAACCATGCTTGGTGACGTGGCACTCATGGTGCATCCCGAAGACGAACGTTACCAACACTTAATTGGCAAAAACGTCATTTTACCAATTGCCCAACGCATCATCCCTATCATTGCTGACGACTACGTTGATAAAGAGTTTGGGACGGGCGTTGTCAAGGTCACTCCCGCACACGACTTCAATGACTATGCAGTTGGTCAACGTCACAACTTCGAGCCTATCAACATCCTGACTCTAGATGCCAAAATTAATGAAAACGCGCCGATTGAGTATCAAGGCCTGGATCGATTTGATGCTAGAAAACAAATCCTTGCCACACTGAAGGAATTGGATTTATTAGCCGAAATTAAACCACACAAACTCATGGTTCCTCGAGGCGATCGCACTAAGAGTGTATTAGAGCCAATGCTCACTGACCAATGGTTTGTAGCAATGTCCAAACCAGCGCCTGAAAATACCTTTAACCCCGGCAAAAGTATTACAGAAGTTGCTTTAGAAGCAGTTAGTAGCGGCGAAATCAAATTTCATCCTGAAAACTGGGTTAATACCTACAATCAATGGCTTAACAACATTCAGGACTGGTGCATCTCCCGTCAACTATGGTGGGGTCACCAAATTCCTGCTTGGTATAGCGAAGATGGTCAGATCTTCGTTGCTCGCAGTGAAAGCGAAGCACTAAAACAAGCGAAAAAAGCTGGTATCGAAGGCCCACTTAAACGCGATGAAGACGTACTTGATACCTGGTTCTCATCTGCATTAGTACCTTTTACCACCATGGGCTGGCCTGAAAAAACAAGAGACTATAGTCGCTACATGCCATCTAATGTGTTAGTCACTGGCTTCGACATCATCTTCTTCTGGGTTGCCCGTATGATTATGATGAGTAAGCACCTGACTGGCCAAATACCTTTTAAACAAGTGTATATTCATGGCCTGATCTTAGATGCTCAAGGTCAAAAAATGTCTAAATCCAAAGGCAACACCTTGGATCCTGTAGACATTATTGATGGTGTCGACTTGGAAACGCTTGTTAAGAAGCGCACCGAGGGCCTGATGAATCCTCAGCAAGCGGCTCAGATTGAAAAATCCACTCGTCAAAACTTCCCTAACGGCATTGAAGCTTATGGTGCGGATGCATTGCGTTTTACCATGGCTGCCTATGCTACACCGGGTCGTAACATGAACTTTGATTTAAATCGCTGCGGTGGTTATCGAAATTTCTGCAATAAGTTATGGAATGCAACTCGATTTGTTCTGATGAATGTAGAAGGCCATAACTTAGACAAATCTGAATTTGAACTGAGTTTTGCTGATCGTTGGATTATCAGTGAATTGCATAAATTCAAAAAAACGGTAGCTAAGGCATTTGCTGATTATCGCTTTGATATATTAGCTAACTCAATCTATCACTTTGTCTGGGATATTTATTGTGACTGGTATCTTGAAATAGCTAAGGTTCAGCTGCAAACTGAAAACGAAGCTCAGCAACGTGGCACTCGTCGCACCTTGATTAATGTGCTTGAGTCACTTTTACGTATTGCACACCCAGTTATCCCATTTATTACCGAAGAGTTATGGCAAAAAGTAGCTTTAGCAGCTGGCGTCATGACTAAGTCTCAAAAAACCTCAATCAGTGTCAGGCCTTACCCCTTAGCTAATGACAGCCTCATTGATGAGGAAGCGATTGCACAAGCGGAAGACTTAAAAGCTCATGTTGAAGCCATTCGCGTACTCCGCGGGGAAATGCAACTCTCCCCTGCTGAACGTGTGCCGTTACTTGCCGTAGGAGATGCTAATAAGCTCAATACCTATGTCCCTTACCTTAAGGCTTTAGCCAAACTAAGTGAGGTACAAATTGTAGATGAGCTTCCGGATCTTGGCTTCCCTGTCCAAAGTTTAGGCCAGAGTCAATTAATGCTAAAAGTAGAAATTGATAAAGAAGCTGAGCTCGCTCGACTAAACAAAGAGCTTCAACGCTTAGAAGGTGAAATCGCTAAGGCCCAAGGCAAACTAAACAATGAAAACTTCGTTAAAAAAGCTCCTCCAGCGGTTGTGGAGCAGGAAAAAGAACGAGTCGTCAAATTTGGTGAGCAACTTGCACAAGTTAAGGATCAAATAGCCAAACTTGCTTAACTCATAAGTTATAAAAATAAAAGCTGTGATTTAAAAAATCACAGCTTTTTTAATGCTTTTAAAACACAGAATACTTACTGTGCTGTCTCAGAAGCTGGCTCATCAGTACTACCCTGCTCTTCAGAAGTAGACTCATCCATCAAGCCTTCAGTCGGAGCAATCTCAACTTCTTCAGTTGCACTTGGTGCTGGTGTAACGGACTCTGTAGCTGCTGGCTCATTAAGAGTTGCGCTTTCATCAGCGGCAGTATTACTATCACCGCACGCTACTAATGC
>JAAYRZ010000190.1 GCA_012518515.1 Alcaligenaceae bacterium | reverse complement strand
TCGTTTACCGTATGGTGCACGAACTAATCCAGTCGATGAGTTTGACTTCGAGGAAGAGGTTGAGGGAGCGAATCACGATCACTATACGTGGGCTAACTCGGCTTATGCCATGGCCTCAAATATTAACCGTTCTTTCAAGGAGTACGGTTGGTGTACGTCGATTCGTGGCGTTGAGTCTGGTGGTGCAGTTGATGGTTTACCTACGCATACTTTCCCAACGGATGATGGTGGTGTTGATATGAAATGCCCAACTGAGATTGCCATTAGCGATCGACGTGAGGCTGAGTTGGCTAAAAATGGTTTTATGCCTTTAGTTCATCGTAAGAACTCTGATTTTGCCGCCTTTATTGGTGCTCAGTCTTTACAGAAGCCAGAAGAGTACGATGATCCTGACGCGACGGCGAACGCTCGTTTAGCTGCGCGTCTCCCTTATCTGTTTGCTTGCTGCCGTTTTGCCCATTACTTGAAGTGTATTGTGCGCGATAAAGTGGGTTCTTTTACTGACCGCGATAATATGGAGCGCTGGCTAAATGACTGGATTATGAATTACGTCGATGGTGACCCAGTGAACTCCTCTCAAGAAACTAAGGCTCGTAAACCGCTTGCCGCAGCCGAGGTTCTAGTGACTGAAATCCCAGATAATCCAGGTTACTATGCGGCCAAGTTTTTCTTGCGTCCACATTATCAGTTAGAGGGTTTAACTGTTTCTTTGCGCTTAGTCTCTAAATTACCTTCACTCAAAGAAAGCGATAAGTAAGTCGGGAGAAAATCATGATTGCCGCATTAAGTACTCAGCGCTTTAAAACACATTCTATTGACGAAGTACTGGAGGAGATCAAGCAAGCTATTCGTAAAAAACCGAATAATGCTGATTTACGTGCCCAGTTATTTCAGGTGCTAGCGCTTAAAGGTGATTGGCAACGTGCAGTGGATCAGTTGAAAATTAGTGCCGAAATGAATCCTCAGGCTCAACCAGTCGTCATGATTTACGTAGCAGCAATCAATGCTGAAAGCGAGCGTAATGAAGTCCTAGCTGGCCGTGCGATGCCCGCTGTCTTTGGAACGCCACCCGATTGGTTTGCCTTATTGACGCAAGCGTTAAAAGAAGAGAGTGCGGAGCAGGCAGCAGCCTTGAGAGTGCAAGCTTTTGAGATGGCGCCAACAGTATCCGGTAAGCTCAGCACTCATGCTGAGAGTGAAGAGGAGGTGGCGTTTGAGTGGTTGTGTGATGGTGATGGCCGTTTGGGGCCAGTGTTAGAGTTCATGAGTAATGGGCGCTATGGCTGGATTCCCTTTGAAGCTATTCAGAGTGTGCGCTTTATTGAGGCTCAGGGCTTAAGTGATTTACTGTGGGTACAGGCTGAGGTAGTAATGGCTGATGGTCGTTCCCATGTTGGTCTAGTGCCGGTACGTTATCCCGCCCTCACAGATTATGCAGATCAGGATGATGCCTTAAACTTAGCGCATCGTACGGAATGGTCGGCTTTGTCCGATGATATATACCAGGGTTTTGGACAAAAAATGTTCATGAGTGATGAAACTGATTTTAGTCTATTGGAAATTGCTAATATCCACTTTAATTTAGGCGAGTAAGCTCCTTATCTGTTTATGGATAGTGATTTTTTAGAATATTATAATCGTGAACTAAGCTATATCCGTGAGGCTGGCAGGGAGTTTGCAGGTCAATACCCTAAGATTGCAGGTCGTCTCGGAATGCAGGGGATAGAGGTCTCAGATCCCTATGTCGAACGACTGATGGAGGGATTTAGCTTTTTGACTGCACGCATCCATATGAAGATGGATGCCGAGTTCCCACAATTTACACAAAATCTGTTAGAGGTATTGCATCCGCATTATGTTGCGCCAACGCCCTCTATGTCGATTTTGCAGCTAGTGCTTGATTATAAACGCAGTAACCTGACTCAAGGCTTTGAGGTGGAGCGTGGCACGGTCCTAAGAGCGCGCTTATCGGATGCTAAAGAATTGCGTTTTACGGTGGGACATTCTCATGAGTTATGGCCAGTAGAATTGGAGCATGCTGAAATTACCGGTGTGCCAGTCGATTTGCCGCTGAAACGTATGGGTTTTAATGGTCGAAATCAGCCTACAGTGATGAGTGCTTTGCGGATGCGCTTTAACGTGGTTGGTGGTGCCAAGCTTAATGAATTAAAGGGCTTTGATAAACTGGCCTTCTTTATCAATGGACAGGATACGATTTCGCATCAGTTACTGGAACTGATCATGGAGCATAGCCTGGCTGTGGTTTGTCATGATCATAAACGACCGATGCGTTGGCTCAATAGGCTAGATAAAAGTGCGATAAAACATGAAGGCTTTGAGTCGTCACAGTCTCTGTTGCCGGTAGACCCTAGAGTTTTTCATGGCTATCGTATTTTGCATGAGTACTTTGCTTTTCCGCAGCGGTTTTTATTCTTTAGTATTAATAATTTACTCAAAGGCCTAAAAGTACCGGAGCAGCTAGATAATGACGAAGACTTAAAAAGTTTTGAGTTAACTTTTTTATTCGATCATAGCTTTTATGATCTGGAAAGTAATGTGTCAGCAGAAAACTTTCAGTTGAATTGTGTGCCGGTGATTAATTTATTTCCTTTCAAAGCCAATCGTATTCCTGTGACGCCTAACTTACATGAATATCATGTGGTGCCAGACCGTTCTAAACCGATGGACTATGAGGTATATAGTGTGGATAGCGTTGAGGCGATGCGCACAGGCCAAAAGGGTGGTCAGTCATTTAAAGAAATGTTTAGGGCGCTGGGGGCGAATACAGATACACACCATGGCTATTTCTCAGTGCGTCGAGAGCCACGACAAATGTCGGATACAGCAGAGCGTTCAGGGGCTCGTACTTCTTATTTAGGCAGTGAAGTTTTTCTGAGTTTATCAGATCCATATAATCCTCCATTTGATCAGGATATTGACGCTTTGGTCGTTGGCTTGAGTTGCACAAATCGGGATTTGCCCTTGTTGTTAAAAGCGGGAGACTCCATTGATTTTCGTTTTAGTGATTTTATTCCTGCGAATGGGGTGGAGCTTTTGAGAGGACCTTCAAGGCCTCGACCTGCCTTGGCGAAGGGGGCTTATGCTTGGCGCTTGCTTAGTCATTTAAATCTGAATTATTCTAGTTTGATGGACTTGGATGAAGAGCAAGGAGCTGCCGCTTTGCGTGAACTGCTTCGGGTCTATGCCGACGTGGCCGATAGTAGTGTCAGTAAGCAGATTAATGGCATCAGAAAAGTGTCAATTGAGCCGATGCATCACCGGATGCCGATTCCAGGCCCCATCTTATATGGCCGTGGTGTGAAAATCGAAATTGAGGTTGATGAACTCGCTTTTTCCGGGATTAGCCCTTATTTGTTAGGAGCTGTATTGGAGCAGTTCTTTGCGCGTCATGTGTCTATTAATTTAATGACTGAGCTAGTTTTGAAAACTATGCAGCGTGGAGAGATTGGTCGATGGAAGCCTCGTATGGGGGCGAGGCCGGTAGTTTAAACGATTTTTTGTGTTCTGATCTAAAGTCCACCACCAGCACTTTTGAGTGCAAAAACAATAAAGGCAAAAATGGCCGCTAGCATGATGGAGACGGTAATCAAGTACTTTGCATGCGGATTAGCGTGTCCCACCAAGTTTAAACTGCGTACTGCACAAATTAAAATACCTAATATAGCTACTACACTCCAGACAATATAAAACCAACCGAAGACATTACCATAAGCAGGATCTAGGTTTTGAGCGATAAAGGTGCCTAAAAACAGGGATGCGGCATAGACTGCCACCAAGGTATAGGCACGCTTATTCCAACGTTTGGCTTGAGCTATTTTTGATATATCGGTCATGGTAATGTCTCACTCTCTAGTTAAAAGCTTTTTATTTTTAATCAGCTGATGAATTTAAGTCCGACTGGCGTCTTTTTTCTTACACTACCCATTATGATTTACTAATTTAAAAAAGCAAATGTTTCGTTCAATTTGGCGCATCAGCGTGATTTTATTGTTGCTGGTGGGTTGTCAGTATGTTCTTCAAAATGTCACTTCAGAGGGCGCTAAAGAGTCAACAAGCAGCATTTCTAAGCAAGGTGTTCCCACCGAAGTTGAGTTTATCGTAGGACGTGTGGTCCGGGTAATCGATGGGGATACAGTGAGTGTACTAGATGCAGATAAAACACAACATCGTATTAGACTGTCACAAATCGATGCTCCTGAAAGCAAACAACCTTATTCAAAGGTATCCAAAGAGGCCTTGTCTGCACTAATAGCCGATAAGGAAGTAAAAGTTAAAATCGCCGGGATCGATCGCTATCAGCGGGTATTAGGTGAGATTTTCATTGGAGACACTAATGCCAATCTTTATCTAGTGGAAAAGGGGCTGGCCTGGGCTTATACTGATTATGTTACTGATCCTAGATACCTTAAGGCGCAAGAGATTGCAGAGCAGAAAAAGCTTGGACTTTGGCGTGATCCTCAACCGCTTGCACCGTGGGATTACCGACACCAACAACGTGAGCAAAGAAAAAAATAAAGTTCATTTTTAAACTGTATGATTCAGCAAGGGGCTAGCATGAGCAAGTCGATACTAAAAAATCCTTTTGTCATTATTTTATTACTGATAGTGTTTGTTGCTGCTGGATGGTTTAGCCTTTCAAAAACCACCTCGCATATGGCAGAAGAAGAGTTGCAGCAGTGGTTAGTAGAAAATGAGTTGGATGATAAGGTATCGTGGACCGAGTTTGAGGCTAGTCCAACGGGTCTGGCCAAACTTAAAGAGCTTAGAATACAGGATGGTGAACAAGCACTTTTGTTCACCGCAGAGGAGTTTCACCTTAAAGGCTATAAAGAAAGTGCCGATGCCTTTGAGCTTGATTTTGAGTTGACACAGTTAGTTGACGTGACTGAGAATTTTTTTCAAAACCATCTATCGCGATATTTCGATAGTGCTGAGTTTGATGTGCCAAAGGCGATTGATTTTAGTTGGCAGATGCGTTTGGACAATCAGTCGGAAAGTGCTTTTTTTAATCCAGTGTTCAAGTTACCGGAGTTTATGCATTTAGGCTTAGAACTAAATACGGATAGTCCGGAAATTCATAAGGAGTTTGGTGAGTTATTGGGGGCTGGTGAAAACTTTAAAGAAAACGGTATTTTTAATTTAATTCCTTTAGCAGGGCATATGCAGTTGAATCGTCTGGTGGTGACGATTGAAGATAAAGGCGGGATGGCTCAGTTACAGCATTCATTAAAGCAGTCCGCTGTGCCAGGCGATTCTAGTCCTGAGATTGAACAACAAAGATCGGAGTTTTGGGAGCGTCGTTTAGCCCACTCGAAGATGTCATGTTTTCATGATCGCTCCTTTGGGCTCGTCATACGCGATCAGAAAAAAGCTTGCGAGCGATTAATCGACTTTATGAGTGGTAACAGTAAAGTGATTCGACTCAAAATTACTGCCACTAAGCCAATTAGACTAGAAGAAGCAATGTTGGCCGGCATGATGGGCCTGAGTGCTGAAATGCTCTTAGCTAAGTATGAGGCCAAGGTTGAGATTGAGTAATTGATTTGCAATATAACTTCATTAAAATAGTCGCATGGAGACAATACTGATATAGGCCTCGGTCTCATCTGTCCAACAGTTATGGCTTCGCAATCTCATGTTACTGGAGCCTTCACTCACATTTTGAGAGGTACTCCTGCGACTAGGGTGACTAGTTTAGGTCCTTCAAATCTTTTTAATTGCCCTATTTCTGTATACCTAGTTCCTAGTCAGATAAAACAATTGTTGCTTTGCCCTTAATGTGAGCTGTTTTAAATGTCTTTTTTGATTTCGATAGTAGTTTTGCTAATTAAACAGATTTGGCCATTTGTGATTTTTGGTTTGTTAATTGGCTTCTGGGCAACGAATTATTTTCGGAGTACTCCAGATTTAACTCTTAAAGCAAGAAAACGACAAAAGCGGCTGCGTAATTTTTTTCAGTCTTTTGTAGTATTGTTACCAGGAGTGGTGTTTTTATATGGTTCTTACATAACTAATCCATTGATTAATTATGTTGGTATTGAGTCGACAGGCAAAGTCATTTCACAAGTAAAAACGTCAACGCTACGAAATTATCAACGTGTTTTTAAAATGAATGTCGCTTATCTTAGAGAAGATGGTGAGGTTCAGGAAAGTAGTTTCAGAACAGACGAGTTTAATTATTATCCTGCTTCAAATCCTAGCACTTACCCGAGAGTCGGACAAGAATTTAAACTAAAGTATTTGCCATATATTCCACGTTATTTTGTGATTTTCAATGTTCATTAGTGTGAAAGTTTTTTAGGGTTTGTTAGTTATTTATTTAGTAGATTACTCTAGAAGCAGCAAGTTTAATGAATAACATACTTGTAGTTATCGTATGGATGTTTAAAAATGTTTGGCCTGTGCCAGTTTTTATTTTTGTTGTTGGCGCAGCTACCTATTATTTGTTGGGCTATTATCATAAGTCAGTTGGCGTTAGTGAATCTGTTGTACGGGATAGAATTGGGCAAATCACACTTTTAGCCACTGTTTTTGCTATCCCTTTTACCTTCGCTTTGCAATCCTCAATTAGCGTGCCAATCATTAATATGTATGGAGCCTTAGCGAAAGCTGAGGTTCTGTCCTCCTTTAGAATGTCTAGTCTCTACAACCAGGAGCCAATTATGGCCTATCGCGTTAGATACC
>JAAYRZ010000189.1 GCA_012518515.1 Alcaligenaceae bacterium | reverse complement strand
TGCGAGCTGTAGCGGATGACCACCAAGCAGCACAGTCTATTGGTATTCCACTCAATAGAATCTGGATTATTGTCTGGGCGGTAGCTGGTCTGGTAGCGCTTGTCGCAGGTATTATCTGGGGCTCAAAGTTCGGTGTTTCCTTTACTCTATCAACGGCGGCATTACGCGCTTTACCGGTCGTTATTTTGGGTGGCTTGACCTCCGTACCCGGTGCGATTATCGGTGGTTTGATTATCGGTGTCGGTGAAAAGCTCTCAGAAGCTTATTTAGGTCCCTTCTTGGGTGGTGGTATCGAAAACTGGTTCGCCTACGTACTAGCTTTAGTGTTCTTGTTATTTAGACCACAAGGTTTGTTCGGCGAGAAGATTATCGACCGTGTTTAGTATTTAAGGCCTAAGGAGTATAAAAATGTTTTACCGAGAAAATGGTCAGTTTAAAACCAGTTATAGAGCGGATCAACAGATTTTTCCGATTCGCCAGGATCGCATCGCGATTTTATTAATCATCGCCTTTGCCTTATTTGTAGTGCCGTTTTTTGCTAGCAACTACTTTTTAAGTGCAATTTTGATTCCCTTTATCATTTTGTCCCTAGCGGCGATTGGGCTTAACGTTCTCGTTGGTTATTGCGGACAGATTTCATTGGGTAGTGGCGCCTTTATGGCAGTTGGTGCCTATGTGGCCTGGAACTTCGGGGTACGTATACCCGAGATTCCATTTATTTTCCAGCTACTGATTGGCGGTTTCGGAGCGATGCTGTTTGGTATTTTGTTCGGCATCCCAAGCCTGAGAATTCGTGGCCTTTATTTGGCGGTTGCGACCCTAGCTGCACAGTTCTTTGTTGACTGGTTGTTTTTGAGAATTCCTTTCTTAACCAATTACTCTGCCTCTGGTAGCGTAGCCGTAGGGCGTCTGGACTTTTTCGGTTTGCCTATCCATACACCGGTACAAAAGTATGTCTTTGTGCTTTTAGTTGTGATTGTTCTGGCTCTCTTAGTTAAAAACTTGGTGCGTGGTGCGATCGGCCGTGAGTGGATGGCGATTCGAGATATGGACGTAGCGGCTTCGGTCATCGGTATTCGTCCGATGTACGCTAAGTTAAGTGCTTTTGCTGTGAGCTCCTTTATTATCGGTATTGCCGGTGGCTTGTGGGGTTATGTGCATTTAGGTTCTTGGGAACCGTTGGCTTTTGACTTAAATCGTTCATTACAGCTTTTATTCATGGTGATTATTGGGGGCCTAGGTTCAATTGCTGGTAGTTTCTTTGGTGCAGGTTTTATTGTCTTGTTACCGATTTTGCTAACTCGAATTCCTGAAGTCTTTGGTTTGAATATCCCTGTTGATACGGCAGCGCATATTGAACATATGATTTTTGGCGCCTTAATCGTGTTTTTCCTGATTGTAGAACCACATGGTTTAGCTAGACTATGGGCTATTGCACGCGAGAAACTTAGAATCTGGCCTTTCCCGCATTAATCATTCTGATGTGATAAACAGCTACGCTAAGAAGAGCGAAATTTTAAAACTAAAAATAGATAGAAGTGTTATTAAAAAACAATTACTTCATTTACAGGAGACAAGGATGAAGAAATTTATTGTAAAAACATTAGCCGCCTCAATGGTTGTTGCAGGTACCTTTGGTGTGAGTGCTGCGCTTAAGGCTCAACCAACAGAACAATATGTACCGTTATTAACATACCGTACGGGTTCTTTTGCACCTTTAGGCATTGCTTGGGGTGACGGTAAAATCGATTATCTAGAGTTAGTTAATGCCCAAGGAGGTATTAATGGCGTAAAAATCCGCTTTGAAGAGTGTGAAACAGCTTACGCTACTGACCGTGGTGTTGAGTGTTATGAGCGTATGAAGCATGCTCACGGTGGTGCTGCATCCTTTGATACCCAATCGACAGGTATTACCTTTG
The DNA here is from genome assembly GCA_012518515.1 of Alcaligenaceae bacterium. GTDB lineage: Bacteria > Pseudomonadota > Gammaproteobacteria > Burkholderiales > Burkholderiaceae_B > Oligella. The sequence continues at coordinate 3,061 of JAAYRZ010000189.1, read as the reverse complement.
CAGTGACCGATAGAGCACCGGATGACAAGGTGGTTGTACAAACGACAGGTTACGGTTTGTCGCAGTCTGCGGCAGGAGCCTATTTTGAGTGGAATTTCCCGTTATTAGGGCATTATTGGACCGCTGCTGACGTAGCGATTCAGCACATTGCCGAGCAGATGGGTGGCCTAGATAACTTGAAGGGTAAGAAAATTGCGCTAGTTTATCATGACTCACCCTATGGTAAAGAGCCTATTCTTTTATTACAAAAGCGTGCTGAGGCTCATGGTTTTGAGCTACAACTTTATCCAGTGACTGCACCTGGTGTGGAGCAAAAATCTACTTGGCTTCAGATTCGTCAACGACGTCCGGATCATGTGATTCTATGGAGTGCTGGCGTGATGACTCCAACTGCTATTCGTGAGGCTCAGGCCACGGGTTATCCACGTGACAAAATGCTAGCTATCTGGTGGGCAGGTTCTGAAAATGACGTAAAAGATATTGCCCAAGTAGCTAAAGGCTATAAAACCATTACCTTACATAATTCAGTTGGTCAGGACTTCGGTGTTTATCAGAAGTTAGAGGATGAGGTTTTTGGCAAAGGTAAGGGAATGGGTAAGGATAACGGTACTCACGGAACCATTGCCTATAACCGAGGCATGATGATTTCTTTCTTGACCGTTGAGGCCATTCGTACAGCTCAAGGAAAGTTTGGTGAGGGTCAGCACATGACGCCTGAGCAAATTCGTTGGGGCTTTGAAAACCTTAATATTGATGAGGCCCGTTTAGAGGAAACTGGTATGGCTGGCATGGTGCGTCCTGTACGAACTACGTGTGAAGACCACGTGGGTGGTGACTGGGCACGTATTGCACAGTGGAACGGATCTGAGTGGGATGTGATCTCTGACTGGATGCAGGCTGACCAAGATTTTGTCGGTCCTATCGTCAAGGAAGAGGCCATTAAGTATGCTGCATCAAAAGGCATTACTCCCCGTGATTGCTCTGCAGTAGAGTAAATTTAACATCAGTAAATAGTAGTTGGAGGTTGTTATGCAAAGCCAAATAACTCAACAGAGCCAAGCGGCTGTTACCGTACCGGAAGGAGAAATCGTACTGGACGTTAACGGCATCGAGGTAATTTATAACCACGTTATTTTGGTGTTAAGAGGGGTTTCTCTAGTGGTACCTAAGGGGAAAATTGTTGCTTTACTCGGTGCTAACGGTGCCGGTAAGACGACAACCTTGCGTGCAATCTCCAACTTGCTGAAAAGCGAGCGTGGAGAGGTCACCAAGGGCAAAATTACCTATAAAGGTGAAGAGATCCAAGACCTGACTCCATCTGACTTGGTAAAGCGTGGTGTGATACAGGTGATGGAGGGTCGTCATTGCTTTGAGCACTTGACGATCGAAGAGAATTTACTCACTGGCGCCTATACACGCAATATTAGTCGAGGCGATTTAGAAGCTAGCCTAGATATGGTGTATCAGTACTTTCCGCGTCTCAAGACGCGTCGTACAAGTCAGGCCGGCTATACCTCAGGTGGTGAGCAGCAAATGGCGGCAATTGGTCGTGCCTTAATGGCCAATCCCGAGATGATCTTGCTGGATGAACCATCAATGGGGTTGGCACCGCAAATCGTGGTCGAGATTTTTGAAATCGTCCGTGATTTAAATACACGTGAAGGGGTAAGTTTCTTATTAGCCGAGCAAAATACTAACGTTGCTTTACGATATTCTGATTATGGCTACATCCTTGAAAGTGGTCGAGTGATGCTTGATGGGACAGCTGAAGAACTATTAAACAATGATGATGTTAAGGAGTTCTATCTGGGTATTGAGGGTGGTGATGACCGCAAGAGTTTCCGCGAAGGGAAGTTCTATCGTCGTCGTAAGCGTTGGTTAGCCTAAGGGAGAAGCAATTTATGGAGAACATTGCTAAGCATAGCGCTAGTGAAAATTCTTCACCATATTACAGTGTGCGTGAAACGCGTAGCACTGAAGAGCGAAACCTCGAACTTTTTTCCCAGCTACGTCATAATCTGCGTGCTTTAATGCCTGTCACGCCGAGACTGGCAGAACAGCTCAATGGGATTGAACTTAGCGAATTACAGTCACGTGAAGATTTAGCGGCAATTCCCGTGATTCGTAAATCTACCTTGATGCAGCAGCAACATGCTTTGCGAGGTGCTCAGAAGGTAAGTGATGCGGTTTTTGGTGGTTTTGCTCCTGTGACTTGGGGGCAAGTGGCACGAGTATATGGCTCACCTGGCCCTATTTATGAGCTTGATAGTAATCGAACCGATTATTGGCGTTTTGCCCAAGCACTTTATGCGGCCGGCATTCGTTCTGGGATGTTGGTGCATAACAGCTTTTCTTATCACTTTACCCCGGCTGGTAATATGCTTGAGAGTGGTGCTTTGGCACTCGGATGTTCAGTTTTTCCGGGTGGTATTGGGCAGACTGAGTTACAGGTTAAGACAATGCTTGACCTGCGACCAGATGCCTATACAGGGACACCGAGTTTTTTAAAGATTATTCTGGAAAAAGCAGAAGAGCTAGGCGAAAAGATTGATAGCCTAAAGCATGCGGTTTTCACTGGAGAAGCTTTTACGCCGACCATGCAGCAATGGTTTGAGGAGCGTGGTGTCGAGGGGTACCAGTGCTATGGTACTGCAGATCTTGGTCTGATCGCTTATGAAACGAGCGCTCGTGAGGGCCTGGTTGTAGGCGAAGACATTATTCTGGAAATCGTGCGTCCAGGTACTAATGACCCAGTGGCAGAAGGCGAAGTTGGGGAAATTGTGGTTACCACTTTAAATCCTGACTATCCATTGCTTCGTTTTGGAACCGGTGACATGTCCATGATTTTGAATGAACCTTCTTCTTGTGGGCGTAGTAATATGCGCATTAAGGGGTGGATGGGACGTGCAGACCAAAGTATCAAGGTTCGTGGGATGTTTGTTCATCCTGAGCAAGTTGCCGAGATGAGTAAACGTTTGGATGGTGTAGTCAAGGCACGAATGGTTGCGAGCGGTAAGGTGGGTAGTGACCATCTTGTACTTCAAATGGAGCGTGCCGAAGC
>JAAYRZ010000188.1 GCA_012518515.1 Alcaligenaceae bacterium | reverse complement strand
GAGCTCAAAGTAGCTGTCAAAAAACTGACGAATATGTAACTGAGTCACTAAGTGAATGTGACAAGTAGTAAAATAAAGGCTATACTTACGAAGCTATGGATTATGAGCAAATAGAAGCAGTTAAGCTAACTCCTGAGCAGAGACGGCGCATGAGTGCTGTAGCAGTACAGGGCTTACTTAATTTGGTGATTGCTCAAGGCCTGATTTTGTTGCTTGTGTCACTTCTTGCGTTGATTTTTGCGGGGAAGTGGAGCGCTTTATCAGCAGTAGCTGGTGGTATGACTTATTTGATACCCACTAGCATGTTCGTCTTGCATCTAGTGATTAGGTTATTATCAGAACGCGACGCCACAGCAGTTACCTTTTTTATAGGTGAAGCAGTTAAAATCGGTGTGGCTATGATTTTAATGCTCCTAGTTGTTAAGGTGTTTGGTTCGAATTTAGTTTGGCCCGCATTTTTTGTTGGCTTATTAGTAGTTTTAAAGGCATACGTATTACTTTTGTTATTTAAAAAGTTGTAGCTCTACCACAGCATGATGGTTTAGAGTTTCCAGCTAGCAAGAGTAATTAGATTTGATTGGATGTTGTCCTCTGATGTAGAGGGAAGTTGATACGGAGATTGGAGCAAATGGATGCTTCTTTAGTTACACCACAGCAGTATTATATTCAGCACCATTTGGAGCACTTCAGTAATAAACGTCAGATTGACGTAGCTGATTTTAGTGTAATCAACTTTGACTCAATTTTTTGGGCTGTTTTAGTTGGTGTTGTCGGTCTATATTTCTTATACAAAGCAGCTAAAAATGCGACCTCGGGTGTTCCGGGACGTTTTCAGATGGCTGTAGAGATGTTAGTTGGCATGGTTGAGGAGCAAGCTAAGAGTATTGTTCATAATGCTACTTCTCGTAAGTTCGTCGCACCCTTGGCGTTGACTATCTTCGTTTGGGTCACACTGATGAACGCTTTAGACTTATTGCCAATTGATTTGATGCCTTCAATCCTTTCATGGACAGGATTGGCTGGTACCGCTGATAATCACGGCGTACTTTATTATCATCGCATTCTTCCTACCGCTGACCTTAATATGACTTTAGGGATGTCGGTTACTGTTCTGATAATTTCAATTTATTACGGTATTAAGATTAAGAATCCTAATGGTTTCGTTAAGGGCTTATTTACAGCGCCTTTCGGAGCTGAGGGTATGGTCGCTAAGATCGTGTTAGCTCCGGCTAACTTCCTCCTAAATATTGTTGAGTATTTTGCAAAAACAGTGTCTTTAGGTATGCGACTTTTTGCAACCATGTATGCAGGTGAGCTTATCTTTATGCTTATCGCTCTTATGGGTGCAGCATGGACAGGCTTTAATGCCTTAAGTATCGGTTTGGGTATTGGTCACGTATTGGCCGGTTCCGCTTGGGCAATTTTCCATATTTTAATTATTTTGCTACAAGCATTCATCTTTATGATGCTGACCTTGGTTTATGTTGGTCAGGCTCATGAAGACCACTAGGATTTAGTAGGCTGAAGGCATTTGCTTTCAGTCGCCTAAGTGGCAGATTTTGAAACAAAACAAGATCAGAATCTGTTTAGTTTTTAACCTTATTTAGTTTATCCATCTTTTAACAATTGGTTCATTACCACAAGGAGTTGTCATGGAAGTTGCAGGTTTAGTTGCTCTCGCTTGCGCATTTATTATTGGTTTAGGTGCTTTCGGTGCTTGTATCGGTATCGCACTTATGGGCGGTAAGTATTTGGAAGCGTCTGCTCGTCAGCCTGAGTTGATGAACGCTTTACAGACCAAAATGTTCTTATTAGCTGGTCTTATCGATGCTGCCTACTTAATTGGCGTTGGTATTGCTATGCTATTCGCTTTTGCTAACCCGTTCGTCTAAGCGATAGATTTAATACCATCGCTTGATGGTTTGTGAACTGGATGGATTGGTGCAGAGCGGTAAAACCGATCTCTGCATCTAAAATTTCAGTAGTATTGGATAGGTATTGCATAGTGCAACACCTTAACTAGCAAAAGGGAAACGACCGTGAATTTAAACGCGACGCTCTTTTTCCAGGTAATCGTTTTCTTTGTATTGGTGTGGTTCACAATGAAGTTCATTTGGCCGCCTCTAATCAAAGCAATTGACGATCGCCGACAGAAGATAGCCGATGGTCTAGCGGCTGCCGACAAGGGTAAAGCTGATTTAGCTCAAGCCCAGAGTCGTATCGCAGAAATCGAAACAGCAGCAAAGACCGAAAATCAAACAAGATTTGCTGAAGCCGAACAGCAAGCATCTTCAATTGTTGAAGCTGCTCGTGAAGAGGCTGAGCAAGAACGTGCACGCATCGTAGCACAAGCCAAGCAAGATGCTGAGGTTGAAGTAGCGCGTTTACGTGATGGATTACGTGATGAAGTAGCTGCTTTAGCTGTAAAAGGCGCTGAGCAAATTCTTCGCCGTGAAGTCGATGCGAAAACACATGCCGAGTTGCTTGATCAACTGAAGGCAAAGCTTTAATTTGGGATTGCTATGGCTGAACTTTCAACTATTGCCCGTCCTTATGCAGCAGCTGCTTTCGCAGCAGCTAAGGACAGTCAAGTCGGATTAGAGACTTGGGCTAAGGCTGTAAAACAATTATCAGAGGTGGT
>JAAYRZ010000187.1 GCA_012518515.1 Alcaligenaceae bacterium | reverse complement strand
TCATTAAAGCCGATATGACCATTACTCCCGATTCCTAACAGTTGCAAGTCAATCCCACCACAGTCCACTATCTTCTGCGAGTACTGACGACAATGCGCCTCAACATCCTCTGGCTTACCATCAGGCACAAAGGTCTTTTGCTTGGCAAAGTTCAAGTGATTAAACAAATGCTCATTCATAAAATAATGGTAACTCTGCGGGTGCTCAGCTGATAAGCCAATATACTCGTCGAGATTAAAGGAAATTAGCTTAGACACATCAAGCGCCTGCTCCTTAGCATCACGACAGAAACGCTGATAAACAGGCTCCATGGTACTGCCTGTGGCCAAACCCAAAATCGCATGCGGTCGATCCTTAATCAACTCGATTAAACGCTGACTAACGTATTGAGAAACGGCTTGGGGATCATTAAAAACTAAAAACATGGCAGTCACAACATAAAGGTGAGTAATTAAACGATTATAAATTAATCGAGGACTCTTTAAAAAGCAGAATAACAATAGTCAATAATATGACAGTTATTCTGTAAAAAACCTGCTCAAATTGTTATACACCGCAATTTAACTTAATGTTTTAATCACTCGATATAAAGGATAAAAACTGTGAGACACCAAGTTACTATTATTTTTAGCCACAATCAGCGCTTAGAGTTTGCCTTAAATGACCTGGATTTTAGTGACGCCGCTGTAGAAGCAGCACAAAACTGGCTCTATGCCAAGTGGGAGGAGTTGGAGTGTGAGCCTTTTCGTCCGAGCGGTAAGGTTTTGTTACTCGATCGCATCCTGGGTATCTCCCAAGAAGTTGGTTACCATCAACTAAACACACACACAGACATCGCAGAAAACTTTGCAAGAAATATCGCCACCGCTTTAGAGTCGCATAATGTTGTTGTCGATATCCCAGCCCTGACCGTCAGCTCTTAAGACACCTTAGAAGCTCGGCACAGACATAAGATTCATTGACTTTTTTCCAACAATAACAAGCTTTTGGGTGATTTCCTCTTTTAAAGAGCTTAGATCTTTGTTAAACTGTCGGGCTATTAACAGGATACGTGACCTACATATGGTATGTGAGGTTGGCGACCCAATCAGAAACAATACGGATTTATCATGAAAGAAGGTATTCACCCTGAGTACCGTGATGTGGTTTTCTTAGACCAACAAACCGGTAATCATGTAATTATTCGCTCTACAGCGCCTGTTCGTGACACCATCGAACTTGATGGTCAGACATACCCACTATACAAATGTGATGTGACTTCTGAATCTCATCCTTTCTATACTGGTGCACAGACTCGTGTGGTTGAAACCGGTCGCGTTGAGCGCTTCCGCAACCGCTACGCAAGAACAAGCGGCGCAGTTAAGAAGTAAGCGATTAAGTTATCATCAAATTGATGATACTTCAAAGAGGGCAGCCTATGGGCTGCCTTTTTTTGTGCTTGTTGGGGTGGTAAGGATTACTACAGCGCCTCTTTCTCACCGCATAAAGCCTTATCTAGTTTAGCTATATTAATTAATACGGCGAAAATCACCGCATATACAAAAATAAACAAACCTGCTATAGTTTAAAAACACTCGTTAATACGGCGCTTATCACCGTATATTTAACAAAGATTAAACTATGAGCGAATCATTAATAGTAAATCCAGTAGACCTTATACCTTATGGACAAGTGGTAACTCGTCAGTGGTTACTTCAGCAAGGTGTGAACCGACATACCCTCGATAACGCCATTAAGTCAAAAAAATTAAAAAGCATCACCAATGGAGTTATTGGGCAATTTGGGCCACCATTAGATTGGCAAGGTTTAGCTGCCTCTTTAAATCGCATGAATTATCCAGTATATATTGGAGGCCTTGCAGCTCTAGGGCTGCAAGGAGTTGGACATTATGTGCAAATTAACCCAACGCTAACTTTATACTCACCACATACCGCGCCCACTTGGTTAGGCAAAGTAGAAATCAAAGAAAAAACCACTTGGAATCGCACAACAAGATTATGGGATTGGCAGCAGTTAGAACTCGCTGGAAGTCTCAGAAAAAATGAAATTTATCAGGGATATTGGTTAATTGCTTCCCTAGAGCAAGCAGTTTTTGAAGCGTTGGAAACTGTACCTGAAAAAATTAGTTTTGAGCACATGGACAATTTGATGCAAGGCTTAGTTAATTTGTCACCAAAACGTTTAGACTTAATTCTTAGGTCATGCCAAAGCATTAAGGTTAAACGCTTATTTTTCTTTTTTTCTGATCGTCACTCACATGCATGGCGTAAAAAATTAGAACCCGAAACCTATGATTTAGGTAAAGGTAAACGTCAAATTGCAAAAGGCGGAAGACTTGATAAAAAATATCAAATAACGGTTCCTGCGGAATTTTATGA
>JAAYRZ010000186.1 GCA_012518515.1 Alcaligenaceae bacterium | reverse complement strand
TCATTGCGTAGCGCATCTAAAGCTAATAAGCGCTCAGAAACTAAATCTTGGTGTGGAGAAAAAGCATCGTAAGCTAAGGTTTCCCAGTCGGGAAAATGTAAGCAGTTAATGCTTGAGTTAAATACCTTGACCTCATTTACTAAACGTCTGGCCTGAATTGGATCAGCACTAAAAACCACAATGGTTTTTTTAGCATGCTGTGACAGTAAATTTAAGAAATAAGCATCACCGGAGCCCGCTGGGCGAGGTACGGTATAGCGTTGATTTACTTTTATTTGCTTCAAAAGCTCTTGGATGGATTGCTCAATCGAAGAGGGCTGTTCCGAGTTTGCAGGCATAAGGCGTATTATTAGATTTAGTGGTAGCGTTTAGTGAGTAATTAAGGCCTCATACAATATATATGTATAAGATGAGTGTAGCTTATAAAAAAGCACGCCCTATATTTTAGTACAGACCTCATAACACTGCCGCATGTTGTATCATGTTAGCTGTTTTAGTTTTTGTGGTGACTAAGAAAAGCAAAATGAAGTTGATTGCATTAATTCCAGCTGGTGGTGTAGGCGAGCGTGCCTTAGATGCGCAACATACTGCCCCTAAGCAATACCGTCAGATTGCCGGTAAGTCCTTACTACAGCATTCCGTTGCTGCTTTGCTGAGTGATCGGCGTGTCTCTGCTGTACATATTGGGGTGGCTGCTGGTGATCCCTTTATTGATTCAGTGCGCTTGCCTGATGTGGTGCGCATTCATCACAGCGGTGGTGATAGTCGTGCACAAACAGTATTACAGACCTTGGGAGTTATTGATCAAGAGCAGCCTTTTAGTGATGAGGATTGGGTGCTAGTACATGATGCAGCACGTCCAGGTTTATCCACTACCGCTTTGAGCACTTTAATTGATCGCTGTTTGGAGCAACAACGTGGCGGGATTTTGGCCATGCCGGTTCCTGATACAGTGAAGCGGGTCGTTGCTTCAACTCTTGATGATGAGTCACCCCGCATCCAAGAAACAGTTAGCCGTGAGGGGTTATGGCTGGCACAAACACCACAATTGTTTAAAGCTCAAGAGTTGCAAATCGCGCTTGAAAAGGCGGTAGTAGAAGGTGCTGAAATTACGGATGAAGCTAGTGCCATGGAGCATCTTGGTCAGCAACCTTTGTTAGTTCGTGGTCATGCGGAAAATTTCAAAATTACCTGGCCACAGGATTTTGCTCTTATGGAGCAGTATTTATTAAAGTATTCGGAGTAGAAAATTGGATATTCGTATAGGACAAGGCTTTGATGTGCACGCCTTAGTAGAGGGACGCCCATTAATTTTGGGCGGTGTCACTATTGAGCATGATAAGGGTCTCATGGGGCATTCGGATGCGGATGCCTTATTGCATGCGGTGACAGATGCTTTATTAGGGGCCGCTGGGATGGGTGATATTGGTCGACTATTTCCAGATGATGATCCGCAGTTTAAGGATGCCGATAGCCGTGTCTTATTGCGTGAGGCTTTCAATAAAGTAAAAGCGGCGGGCTGGCGTGTAGTAAACGTGGATGCGACGATTCATGCACAGGCACCAAAAATAAAACCTCATGCACCAGCGATGGTAGCTAATATAGCCGCTGATTTAGAAATAGCCGAAGACCGTATTAATGTTAAAGGCAAAACAAATGAGAAATTAGGTCATATCGGGCGCGAAGAGGGCATTGCCACTAATTGTGTGGTGCTGATTCAGCGTGATTGATTTAACCAAAAAAAACGGCCCCGAGTATCAAACTCAGGGCCATCTTCAGACTAAATCTACGGTAGTTTAGCTAATTACTCAGCGCTTACTTCAATAGCCATAGCAGCAGCATTAACGACAGAAGCGATACGACCTATGTCTTGCATTTGTTCTGTGGTCCAACCAGCATCTTTAGCGATTTTGTAGTGTGACTGTACGCAGAAGTGACACTTACCAACAATAGAAGCAGCTAAAGCAAATACTTCAAAACGAACTTTATCGATACCACCGTGTGAAGCATAAGCGTTCATACGTAATTTAGCAGGCAAAGACTGTAATTGCTTATCACCGGCCATTTCACCATAAGGGTAGTAAACGTTATTCATACCCATAAGGGCAGCAGCAGTTAGAGCAGCATTAGCGTCTTCTTCGCTAAGGCCTTGTTTGAATTGCTCAACTAGGAATTTGCTTTTAGCAGCATAAGCACTAGCTAAAGCAACACCTAAAGCATCTTCTTGTGATAAAGAAGAGCGAGCGATAGTACCATCAATATTTAAACGAATATCTTTTGCGAAATCAGGGATAGCTTTTTTGATGTTTGATAAAAATTCCATTAAATTCTCCTACAATGTGTTTTGAAACCTCAGGAATTCAGCAAGATATCCTGAAATGTTCGAAATTTGGGCAATAAAAAGCACCCGCAAAAATCTGGAGCAAAAGCTCTCAGTAAAGGGGTGCTACTTTGTCAGGATTTGCTTAACTAAAGAAGTCTAAGCAAATCCTTCAGTGCAATAAGCTCTAAAAATTATAGAGTATCGCCACCGGCTGCACGGTTACACGCACATAATTCGTCAGTCTGTAGACCGTCTAGAAGACGTAGAACTTCTTCAGGGTTACGACCAACGTTTAAGTTGTTAACAGAAACGTGCTGAATAACGTTATCAGGGTCAACGATGAAAGTAGCGCGGTAAGCAACGCCATTTTCAGGGTCACGGATACCTAATTGGTCGATTAAAGAACCAACTGTATCAGCAAACTGGTAGTGACCTAATTTGCTTAAATCAGGGTGCTCACGGCGCCATGCTAATTTACAAAACTCGTTATCAACAGAACCGCCCATTAGTACGGCATCACGGTCTTCAAAGTCAGAAGCCAAGTTGTTGAAACCAACAATTTCAGTTGGGCATACAAAAGTGAAATCTTTAGGGTAGAAGTAGATTACTTTCCACTTGCCTGGGAAAGAGCTTTCTGTGATCTCTTCAAATGCAGATACACCGTTTTCTTCGTGGTCATTGAAACCAGGCTTAACACCAACAACTTTAAACGCTTCTAACTTTTCACCAATTGTTTTCATAACTAACTATCCTTTCTTAATTAAGTTTAGGGATTACTGCTTATGTAAATGCGGTCGATTACTTGGCAAGTTCGACCTGACTTGTTAATAATTATACACTATTATCTTTTGTTGTCTAATAGTATATTCCTATTAGATACTTTAGGCAATTCTATTCGGCAGAGTAAACCGTTAGGTTGATTTTGGTGCAGTGTCAGGGTGCCCCCTGCAGCTTGGAGGAGGCGTTTGCAGATGGCTAAACCTAAACCAGCGCCACTGACATTACTCCTCGCCTCATTGCCACGGGCAAATGGGCGCACCAGTCGGCTTATCTCTTTTGGGTTGATCCCTGCGCCTAGATCAGATACATCAATACGGATCATGTTGCCATGTGGATAAAGTTCGACATTGATTGTTAAATCACCATCAGGCGAGCGACCATAGCGACGGGCGTTTTCTATCAGGTTACCAACCACACGAATAAGATTAATTTCCTTGATACAACTATACATATTGGGATGAATTTTATATTTTAAAGTCCCCCCTTTAGATTCTGTATA
>JAAYRZ010000185.1 GCA_012518515.1 Alcaligenaceae bacterium | reverse complement strand
GTTTTTGCTGAAGCTTCTTGAGCGAGCAGAGCCGTAAATAACTTCGTGTTATCAGTAAAATGTGCTCGCCAAGTATCTCGAGTTATTAGTCCTAGAGAGATAGCATCTTCTAAATCATGTAAACCATAGGAAATATCATCTGCTAGTTCCATAATGGATGTATCAAATGATTTATAGCGTGTTTTAAAGTGTCTTTCTTGGTCCTTTATAGGGCTTAGGGTGGTAGTGAAGGATGCTTGTTCTTCTTCAGTCAATGGCTTAAGAATCCAGTCCACAATATCTTGTTCCGTATCTAAAAAGCACTTGGGTGGCATCTGCTCTTTAGCTTTGCTGAGCCATAAAGGGTTACCTAAGGAACCGTAGGCCTTTGGATTGACTGTTTTACTATAAGGCAGAGGGTATTTAAGCACGCCAAACAGAAGGCGACGAGTCGGGTTCATGCCGTTATGCTCAGTGTATTTGTCCAAGCGTGAGAGAATTCTCAAGCTTTGTCCATTACCTTCAAAGCCACCATAATCACGCATGCAGATATTCAGTGCAACTTCCCCACCGTGGCCAAAGGGTGGGTGGCCAATATCGTGAGCCAAGCAAATTGCATTCATTAGCTCATAGTCGGGGAGCAGCATCTTTAACGTTTTTTTATGTGTTTTCTCGACTTCAGTAATACAAAACTCGGGTCTTTTGAGTTTTTGCTCTAACCATCGAACAATACCAACCCCAATTTGTGCGACCTCAAGAGAATGGGTGAGCCGAGTACGATAAAAGTCACTTTCTCCAAGCCCTAGTACTTGAGTTTTTGACTGCATACGTCTAAAGGCAGAGGAGTGAATTAGACGTGCGTAATCACGCTCCCAGGGAGTCCTTACTTCACGATCTGAGTTCGTAGACGATAAGTCGGAATTAAAGCGTTCTGCCCAGTCAGTTTTAGTTTTGGAGGGATGTTGTGTTGAACTCATTCTGTATTCCTGAGATTGATTCATCTGTGTTAGTGGAGTTTGTTCTCTTTTTGATTGTATCAAGTGTTGGAAATAGACGATTTAGTTTGCACCATAAAGTCCATTAAGTCATTAGTTTGTAATTCAATTGAATCGCTCTGAGCAAGGGGCAGGTTGATTAGCTATGAATCAAACTGGTGTATACTTTTAACGGTTTCTTTTTTTCTGAGTATTATCAAAGCATTAATTAATATGAATAATCCAATACCCTTAAGCAATCTGCCACAAAGCAATATTTTCCAAAAAGGTGATGTTTTCGTCTTATTTGGTGAGTTATTTGGACGTGGTTATGCCACGGGCCTAGTTGAACAAGCTCGTCAGGCTGGCATGGATATAGTAGGCATCACTGTCGGTAGACGTGATGACAACAAAGCGCTGCGTCCCTTAAATGAAGAAGAGCTAGCAGCAGCTGAGGCATCACTGGGTGGAAAGATTATTAATATCCCTTTAATGGCCGGTTTTGATTTGGATGCCCCAGAGGGTGAGCCGACCCCAACTGACTTGCTTAATCAAAGCACTATTAAAAGCTGGCAAGAAGATAAGCTTGATTGGGATTACATTGAGAAGTGTCGAGCAATTGGCATTAAGCGTTTTAAGGATGCGGCAGCTCAGGCCATGTCGGTGCTTGATGGCATGATTGAAGATGGGAAAAATGTCTTTTTTGCCCATACTATGGCTGG
>JAAYRZ010000184.1 GCA_012518515.1 Alcaligenaceae bacterium | reverse complement strand
TTGGCCTTTTCAATGGCTTCTTCGCGTGCTTTCTCTTTAGCTATTGCGGCTTCTTTAGCTGCTTTGACCTTATCGCGCGCTTTTTTACGAGCTTTAGCACGGGCTTGGGCTTCATTTTCCTTGCGAATCGCTTCCTCTACTTCAGCGCGTAGACGTGCCAGTAGTTGCTCTTCTTCATCGATTTGAGCCTCATTAATAAACTCAGCAATAACTGGGAAAACGTTTTCACGCCAGCGACGGCCTGAGAAAATACCGTAATGACCGCTACCCTTAGCGATAAACGATTTTTTCTTCTCAGCAGGGATATTAGGGGTCATATCGAGTGCTGCACTCGTTTGACCAATACCGGTAATATCATCTAATTCACCCTCGACAGTCAGAAGGGCAGTTGAAGTGATAGAGGCTGGATCAATTAAGTGACTACCTACTTTCCAAGTGCCGTTAGGTAGCGCATGATCCTGGAATACGACCTTGACTGTCTGCAGATAAAACTCTGCAGGTAGATCACAGACGGCATTGTATTCATCATAGAAGCTACGGTGCTTTTCGGCTTCGGGATCGTTGCCGCGCATCAGATCAAGATAGTACTCGTGATAGGACTTCATATGAGTTCGAGGATTCATGGCAATAAAGCCCATGAGTTGCATGAAACCTGGGTAGACGAGACGACCACCTCCGGGATAGCGTGATGGCACACGCTGAATCATTTGAGTTTCGAACCAAGCCAGTGAGTGGCGATCGGCTAAGTTATTTACAACGGTGGGTGACTGTCTGGTATCAATTGGCCCGCCCATGTGAACCATACTGAGTGGAACTAATGGGTCTTTTTGTTGGGACATTAATGATACTGCGCCCATAACTGGTACTGAGGGCTGACAGACTGCCATCACGTGAACACGCTTATTTAGCGCGTGTAAAAAGGAAATAATATAGTAAACGTACTCATCAAGGTCAAACGCACCTTGATTAACAGGCACTGTACGTGCATCTAGCCAGTCTGTAACATAAACATCGAAATCAGTCAGCATGCGTCTGACTGTATCCCGTAAGAGGGTTGCATGGTGGCCAGAATAAGGGGCCACGATTAAGACGGTAGGATCACCCTCAGGATCTTTAGATGCACTTCGTTTGAAGTGCACTAAATTACAGAAGGGCTTATTAACCACAGTTTCTGGTGTGACACTGACCGCTTGGCCATTAATCTCAACTTCATCAATGCGCCATTCGGGCTTTGCATACTCTTTGCCGAAACGATTGAATAAGTCAAAACGAGCTGCCAAACGACGTGAGCCGGGCATGTAAGAATAAGGGCTAAAAGGGCTCGTGAAAGTCTCTGCAACCAATGATGCTGTGTAGGTTAATGGCGACAGCACCAAGCGGTTCATTTCGTGTATGTTGTATAGCATTTTAAATGTCTCCGTAGAGGGGCATGCAGAACATGTCCGCTAGAGTAAATTTTAAAACAGTGTCTGCTAAAGAGTAAATACTACCAATACTTTTCAACGGCTAAATTGCCCAGATTGCCACGTCGGCCGGACTTGAAGCCAAGTTCGCCTAATAACTTACGTGCCTCAGTGGTCATACCGGGGTTGCCACAAAGCATAAAACGCGCGGTGTCGGGATCCATCGGGTGGCCAGCAAGTTCTGCTAATTCGCCGCTAACGATTAGATCTGTAAAGCGCTTTTGGGGGTAATCCTTGTGTGCTTCACGAGTGGAAATAGGTAAATAAACAAACCGTTCACCGTAACGTTCCTGTACGCTTTGTATCATGTCAGTATAAGCGAATTCCTCAATGAGGCGTGTACCATGGCATAAAATTACGTGATCAAATAATTCCCATGTTTTCTCATCGTTAAGCATCGGTAAAAAGGCGGATAGTCCGGTTCCTGTGGAAATCAGCCATAAGGTACCGCCTTGAGGAAATTGATCGATGGTGAGGAAGCCGAAAACAGATTTGTCTATATAGATCCTGTCGCCAATCTCAAGGTCATGTAGACTCGGGCTAAATAAGCCGTCAGGTACCAAGGTGGCGAAGAACTCAAGGTGCTCATCATCTGGCTGATTAACCATAGA
>JAAYRZ010000183.1 GCA_012518515.1 Alcaligenaceae bacterium | reverse complement strand
ATGGCAAAAGGTAAGTTTGAACGTACCAAACCCCACGTAAACGTCGGTACAATCGGTCACGTTGACCACGGTAAAACCACTTTAACAGCAGCTATTTGTACTGTACTAGCTAAAGAGTACGGTGGTGATGCTCGCGATTATGCTCAGATTGACGCAGCTCCTGAGGAAAAAGCTCGTGGTATTACCATTTCTACGTCACACGTTGAGTACGAGACACCTACTCGTCACTACGCACACGTAGACTGCCCAGGTCACGCGGACTATGTTAAGAACATGATTACTGGTGCCGCTCAGATGGACGGTGCGATTTTAGTATGTTCAGCCGCTGATGGTCCAATGCCACAAACACGCGAGCACATCTTATTGTCTCGTCAAGTTGGCGTACCTTACATTGTGGTGTTCTTAAACAAAGCTGACTTAGTTGACGACGAAGAGTTAGTTGAGTTGGTTGAGATGGAAGTTCGTGAGCTACTAAGCATGTACGATTTCCCAGGCGACGACACCCCAATCATTAAGGGTTCTGCTCGTTTAGCACTCGAAGGTGACCAAGGCCCAATGGGTAGAGAAGCTGTTTTAGCTTTAGCTGAAGCGTTAGATACTTACATCCCAACCCCAGAGCGTGCGGTTGATGGTGCTTTCTTGATGCCAGTTGAGGACGTGTTCTCTATTTCTGGTCGTGGTACCGTTGTAACTGGTCGTATTGAGCGCGGTATTGTTAAAGTGGGTGAAGAGATCGAGATCGTTGGTGTTCGCGAGACTCAGAAAACCATTTGTACCGGTGTTGAGATGTTCCGTAAGTTACTAGACCAAGGTGAAGCGGGCGATAACGTTGGTATCCTATTACGTGGTACTAAGCGTGAAGACGTTGAGCGTGGTCAGGTATTAGCTAAACCAGGTTCAATTAAGCCACACACTAACTTCTCAGCAGAAGTGTACATTTTATCTAAAGAAGAGGGTGGTCGTCACACACCATTCTTCCAAGGCTATCGTCCTCAGTTCTACTTCCGTACAACGGACGTAACTGGTACGATTACTTTACCTGCGGATAAAGAAATGGTACTTCCTGGTGATAACGTATCGATGGACGTTGAGTTAATCGCACCAATCGCGATGGAAGAAGGCTTACGTTTCGCTATCCGTGAGGGTGGTCGTACCGTAGGTGCTGGCGTTGTTGCTAAAATCGATAAGTAATTAGCAATTTTGCTATTTAGCTAATCGTTTAGATTAGTATTGGGTAGCGCTTGGTAGTTTGTTAATATACCGGGTGCTACCAAAATTTTTTATATGTTCTTTATATTGTTCTTTTAGGATTAACAGTTATGAAAAGCCAAAAAATTCGCATTCGCTTAAAAGCGTTTGACTATAAATTAATCGACCAGTCTGCTGCTGAAATCGTTGAAACAGCTAAGCGTACTGGTGCTGTTGTTCGTGGTCCTGTACCTCTACCAACACGCATCAAGAAGTTTGACGTACTACGTTCTCCACACGTGAACAAAAAGTCACGTGACCAATTTGAGATTCGTACTCATCAACGTTTGATGGATATTGTTGATCCTACTGATAAGACAGTTGACGCATTGATGCGTTTAGACTTGCCTGCAGGTGTTGATGTAGAAATCGCTCTACAGTAATCATTTGCTTAAGTCGTCTTAAGACCAGATTTAAAGCCATCACTAGTTTTTTAGTGATGGCTTTTTTAGTTTTTGGAAATACAGCTATAACTATATTTGCTGGCGGCGAAATATCTTTTCATGTAGAGTTGGCCACTCCACACTATCTAGCAAATTTTTAGTAATTAGACCTAGTTCAGTATCACCCTCTATATGTAATTTGCGATTAAAGAAAAGGGTATCAGGATCTTCTTCGCGTAAAATCATTCGCATAAAATCTACACTATTTGCCGATAAACGGAGATCAGGTTCACCAATAAAAGCAGTATGACTAAACCGCTCATCATTAGCGGTAAAGCGAACTTTTATACCGGCATCTAATACATCAATTTCAAATTTACGGTCAGCAAATAAACTCATATCAGCTGGTAATAAATCGCGCTTTAGCATGTAATTTAGCGTATTCACTAAAATGAAACGAGGCGGTTTAGCCGGTAGTTTACTGATTACCTTGCCAAGCCAGGAAGGTAGGATGATGTTAGGTAAACTCATGCTTTGACTCCTTCAAAAAACTCTTCTTTAATTGATTCAATACCGGGTTGCCCATGCCAGTAACCATCAACTAGATTGCCGTATGAGAGTGTTTGTAGCTCATTTAAGGCAGTGCTACTTGCTAGCTTTCCATCTAATACTTGACGATGTAGTTCAATGACTCTGTCCATATCAGTCAGTTGTGGTGAGAGGCGTAGCATAGTGACACCTAGTGCCTTAATGTCTTCATGGTGAGCTAATAAGCTTTGACAGCCATAAGACATAGTCTGGATCCCATTAATGGTCAGGAAGGCTTCGCCTTCACGGGTGTACATCGGCATGCCATGCTCGTGGTCTAGGCAGCGATATTCACAGCTGTCTTTGTTCAAATTGTAGTGTCTGGCGGTAAAACAACGAGAAGAATAAGCTAGTGGGATTTTGCCCCAAGCAAACAGCTCAGTCTCTAGATTGATGGTTTCAGCATGAGCTGCTATAGCTTTTAACTTATCGCGACTGAGCTCACTAGGTGCTAACCAACGATAGGCACCGAGTTGCTTAAAAATATCCAAGGTAGCATCACTGTAAATATTAAGAGTAGCACCGGCTACAAAGGGCAGCTCATTTTCTCGGGCTAACTTTACAGCGGCCATGTCATTGGCTTCTAATTTAAATTTGTTTTGACTGGCAAATCTTCTTAAACGACGAAGGTCAGACTCACTCTCTAATAATACATGGGAGGAAAATATGATTTCTTTACCACTCTCAGCGAGTATATCTGCAAGATCACACCAATCTTCAAAACGCATTTCGTGACGCCGTGAACAGACTACTTCACCTATGTAAATGGTGTCTAAAGGTAACTTAGCCATCTCTAGGTAGTATTCTAGTAGTGTTTCTTTGGACCAGTAAAACTGAACAGGGCCTAATGATAATTTAATCTGAGTCATTTGATGCTCCTATTTCCATGGACGGCTATAGGCGCCGAGGGTTGATTGGTGTCCTTCTGACACTTTGGATAAGGTCTGATCCCAAGTCGGACTCACCTTATAAGATTTTTCTTTCGAGGCAGCAGCATCAATGGCTTGACGAAGGGTTTTAGTGACCTGAGCGGTGTACATAGGACTACGTTGACGGCCTTCTACCTTGATTGCGGTGACGCCGATTTCAATCAGTTCCGGTAGCATTTCCAGTACATTTAAACTGGTCGGTTCCTCAAGGGCATAGTAGGTTTCATCATTAACTTCAAAACGGCCTTTACAGAGGGTAGGGTAACCTGCGGGTTCTTCTGGGGTGTACTGATCGATGAGCACATTATTGAGGCGAACGTTCATCTTATCAGGCAGTTGTTCCCAACGCACCGCCTTGGCCGGAGAACAGACGCCTTGCATATTAGGAGATTCACCAGTAGCGTAGCTGGATAAAATACAACGGCCTTCAACCATCACACAGAGACTTCCGAAGCCAAAGACCTCAACTTCCACATCGGTATGTTTAATGACGTGCTTTACTTGATTAATGGTTAAAACACGAGGCAAAACAACCCGTTGTATGTTGAAAAGCTCCTTCATCAGGTTAATGGCTTCATAATTAGTTGCCGATCCTTGAACTGACATATGGAGTCTTAAATCTGGGTGCTGTTTACTGGCGTAGGCCATTAGTGCTGGATCGGCCACAATCATGGCGTGAACACCTAGCTCAGCAGCTGTGTCAACGGCTTTTTGCCATTGTTCCATTTGACCTGCTTGAGAGAAGGTGTTGATGGCCATTAGTACTTGACGGCCACGTTGATGCGCATAGTCAATTCCCTGTTTGGCTGATTTCATATCGAAGTTTAAACCGGGAAAGTTTCTAGCGTTAGTCGCATCTTTTAATCCCATATAAACGGCATCGGCACCGTTGTCGATGGCTGCTTTTAAAGCAGGTAAATTACCTGCTGGGCAAACCAATTCTGGCGTCTTGAGCATGTTGAATACCTAAATTACGATAAAATAAAGAAAAACTAGATATAGTATGATTTTTCGATTTTATATCTAAAAAACACAATATGTAGTAATTGTGGTGACAAAGGTTTGATTTAGATCAAAGTTTATTCGTGTTTTTATTTAGACCGATGGAGGCTGTAGACATTAAAAAAGCCATCACGGATGTGATGGCTTTAGGGAGCTAACTAGGGGAGATATTTTATTATTCCGCAAGTGCTTCTAAGGCAATATTAATGGTGACTTCGTCACTGACCGCCGGAACAAATAGATCTACGCCAAAGTCGCTACGTAGAATTTGTGTTGTAGCATTAGCGCCGATAGCGTCTTTTTTGAACATCTGGTTAGGGGCATTTAAGAAGTGAGTTACTTCAAGTGTGACAGGCTTAGTAATGCCCTTAATAGTTAAATCACCTTCGATTGTTTTTGGCGCATCACCTTCAAAGTTTACTTTGGTAGATTTGAACGTAGCCGTAGGGAATTTGGCAGTGTCAAATAAATCCTCAGATTGAATATGTGCATCAAAATCGGCAAAACCAGTATTGATAGCAGTCATATCAAGTGTAATATCAACTTCGGCAGTTTTAGCATCTTTGTCATAAACAACGGTGCCACTTGTATTGTCCAAGCGTAGTTGTTGCGTGGAAAAACCCATATGGCTATAAGAAAAACTAGGGAAAGTGTGGCTAGGATCGATTTGATATGTTTGAGGAGCAGCAAAAGCCTGACCAGCGATTAAAGAAGAAAATACAGAGGCGATAAGTAGCTTTTTCATGATAAGAACCTTTTTAAGATGATAATGATAATTAGTTAGTAAATAATAGCTTATAAAATATTCAAAAGATAGATGGAATTACTAAGCAATAATTGCTGTCAAGGAAATATTAAGTGCAAAAACTCATCATTTACTTTAACACTACTGGGCATGATGATGTGCTGTCTTGTTTCTTTTCGCAAGGGTTAAGATTGGTGCCTACTAAGCTGCATAACAACTCAATTACTCATACTCAATAAGCGCAGCTTAATAAGCACCGCTCTTAACTTAGCTAATTCCAATAAATGTATTGTATATAGGACTACAATTTAAATAAATGCATAATATTGACATATACTATTTCTAATATAGAAAGAATTGATCTTAAATATAGGAGAGTGAATATGGATAAGTTATTAGCAATGAAGGTTTTTGAACGAGTAGCCGATGAAAATGGCTTCGCTGCTGCAGCCCGCTCCCTTGATATGTCACCGCCCGTTGTTACACGGTTGATTGCAGAGTTGGAGAAAGAATTAGGTGTTAGGCTGTTTCACCGGACTACGCGTCGAGTAGCTTTATCGGAGGCTGGCGAAGTTTATCTTGAGCGAGTCCGTAAAATTTTAGATGATGTTGATGAAGCTCGGGAATTGGTTAGTGAGCATAGCGATAAATTGTCTGGGGTATTGAGAATTTCAGCGGATGCTGCGCTTGCAAGTAGTGTGATAGCACCTTCAATTTTTGGTTTTAGGGAGTTATATCCAGGAATTAAAATTGAAGTGATGGTTAGGAGCCAGCAAACACTACCCATTGAGGATTTTGATATTACCCTTTTTGGTTCCACGGTAGGAACAGATTTAGCGATAGTGGCTAGAAAAATTCATCAAGTGGATGCGATCCTAGTAGCAGCGGCGAGTTATATCGAGCGTAGGGGTATGCCTAAAACAGCTGAAGACTTGCTTGAGCATGACTGTATACATATTCGTCGTGATAGTGACCCATTTAGAGGGTGGACTTTACTGGATGGAAATGATCTTAAGACCACTACTCAGGTAGAGGTCGAGCCCATAGTTATTTCAAATCATACTGATACCTTACTTAAGGCAGTCCTAGATGGTTGTGGTATTGCTTCCATTGCAAGTGATTTAGCACAACCCTATTTATATAGTGGTGAGATGGTGCGAGTATTAGAACCATGGATAACCGGTCAGTTGGTCATTTATGCCGGTTTACCAAGTCGTCAGTTTATTCCTCAGCGGGTGCAGGTATATCTGGATTATTTGCTAGAGTTTACACGAAAGCCAAAGCAGTAATAAATTAAGGTGTGATTTAGCTAGCGTTAGGGCTCATTTAGTATAAGAACCTATTGAAAAAAATCAAAATAACAGACATAGTAGAAAGTCTTCTTAAAAGAGAGATTTTTTAAGGATGAAATTGATTATATTTTTAGAGGTTTGGAGGAGTTATGAGCCTTAGTCGTCGTGATATTTTAAAAATTGCCGGTGCTGCTGGTGTGGTGAGTATGGCTCCGAGTGTGGCCGGAGCCCAAGTAGCAGGTATCGAGAAAAAGTCAGTTACTATCGCAGTAGGTGGACAGGCACTGGTTTATTATTTGCCACTGTCAATCGCTGATCTTAAAGGCTTTTTTAAAGAAGAGGGTTTGGATGTCAAGATTGCTGACTTTGCCGGTGGTTCAAGAGCACTACAAGCGGTAGTGGGTGGTAGTGCCGATGTGTGTTCGGGTGCTTTTGAGCATACCATTAGTTTGCAGCATCGTCGTCAGAACTATAGTGCTTTTGTCATGCAAGGGCGTGCGCCAATGATCACTTTGGCAGTTTCCAAAAAAAATATGCCGGACTATAAAGAGCCTGCCGATCTTAAGGGTAAGAAAATTGGTGTTACTGCGCCAGGTTCTTCTACCAATATGTTAGTGAATTTCTTCTTGGCACAGCATGGCCTCAAAGCAAGTGATGTATCCATCATCGGTATCGGTGCGGGAACAGGAGCGGTTAATGCCATTCGTTCCGGTCAGGTTGACGCGATTAGTAACGTCGATCCAGTGATTTCTACTTTGGAGCATGAGGATTTATTAGAGGTTATTGTTGATACGCGAAAATTGGAAGATTCAGAAGCCATTTTTGGTGGACCTATGCCATCAAGTTGTTTATACGCTTCTCAGAAGTTTATCGAAGAAAACCCAAATACGTGTCAAGCTCTGACTAATGCCATTATCAAGGCAGATCAGTGGATTCAGTCAGCATCTAGTGAAGAAATCATGGCGGTTGTACCTGAGCAATATTTGCTTGGTAATCCAGAGGTTTATCGCCGAGCTCTAGAAGCTAGTCTAGAAGCTCTTTCTCCTGATGGTGTGATTGATGCAGCCGGACCACAAACGGCATTAAATGCACTTGATGCTTATAACGAAGAGATTCAGGCAGACAAGATTGACCTGTCCAAAATCTGGACGGATCAATTTGTTAAACAGGCATCTTCTTAATTTATGATGAGGGATAGGAATTAATAAGATGTCTCAAGCTGTTTTAGAGTTAAATAATATTACATGTACCTTTAGTTCAAATGAAAAGGGTGCTGAGCCGTATACCGCAGTTAGGGATGCAACCCTACATATACAGGACGGGGAGTTTGTTTCTGTTGTCGGGCCGACTGGTTGTGGTAAGTCGACCTTACTTAATGTGGCTGCCGGCTTATTAAAGCCTACCTCGGGTGAGGTTAATGTCTATGGCAAGCCACTTGAGGGGATTAATCGTCGGGCTGGTTATATGTTCCAAGGGGAGTCACTTTTCCCTTGGCGTACTGCCCTGACTAATGTCACTGCAGGTCTTGAGTTTAGTGGCATTAGTAAGCAAGCGGCAGAAGAGCAGGCTATCGAGTGGTTGACTAAGGTTGGGCTAGAGCAGCATAAGGACAAGTATCCTCATCAAATGTCTGGTGGTATGCGTAAGCGTGCTATGTTGGCTCAGACCTTGATCCGTAATCCAGACATTATCCTTATGGATGAGCCTTTCTCAGCTCTGGATATACAGACGAGACAGCAAATGGAAAATGAGGTGCTTGATATCTGGATGTCGCAGCGAAAGGCGGTGCTATTTATTACTCATGATTTGGATGAGGCTATTGCCATGAGTGATCGGGTGGTCATTTTAGCGGCAGGCCCTGCAACCCGAATTATCGGTGAGTTTGTGATTGATCTGGAACGTCCTCGTGATGTGGCAGAAATGCGTAATCACCCTCGTTTTGTGGAGCTACATAATGCGATTTGGAGTGTGTTGCGCGAAGAGGTCCTCAAGGGTTATCAGCAACAAAAGGAAAAGGCTTAGGGACATAAGTTATGAGGAAGTTATTAACACCAGGTAGTCATAACTACCGTATTTGGCAAATAGGGATTTTAGTTATCCTGTTTTTTATATGGCATTTGATTTCAAGGGATCAGCATTTAGCATTTTTCTTTGGTGAGCCCATCGGTGTTTTCAAGGTGATTTGGAAGTGGTTCATTACGGAAGGCAATATTTACAGGCATTTGGGAATCACCTTAAGTGAAACCTTATTAGCATTTTTGATTGGTACTATTGCCGGTATGCTAATGGGCTTATGGATGGGCTTGTCGCGGACGGCTAGTCTTATCTTTGATCCTTATCTGACAGCATTAAATTCTATGCCTCGGGTAATTTTAGCGCCTATTTTTGCCATGTGGTTTGGGCTAGGAATTTGGTCTAAAGTAGCTTTAGCCTTTACCTTAGTCTTCTTTATTGTGTTTTTTAACGTTTACCAAGGAATCCGAGAAGTAAGTCCCACATTGATCGATAATGCCCGTATGTTAGGTGCAAATCGCAAGCAGTTATTGCGCTATGTGTATTTGCCCTCAGCGACTAGTTGGGTTTTTTCCAGTTTACACGCTTCTGTGGGCCTGGCTTTTGTCGGGGCGGTAGTGGGTGAGTATTTGGGCTCTGCTAGTGGCGTTGGTTATTTGATTTTGCAGGCTGAGGGTTCATTTGATATTAATACGGTTTATGCAGGTATTATCACCTTGACTATTTGTGCCCTGCTATTAGATGGTTTAGTTAGTGTTTTTGAGCGTTATTTCCAGACTTGGAAGCCTGGTTCTCGATCAGATACACAACAAGTTTAAGACACAAGATTTTTTAAAAGGTTTTTTATGATTATTCATATGGTTTTGTTCAAGTTTGAAGAGCCTGTACCTGCTGACTTTGAAGAGAAGGTGACTTATCATTGTGAGCAAATTAGGCAGCATTGTGAGGGAGTTCTTTTATTTGATTTAAAAAAGAATTTCTCAGATCGTTCCCGTGGCTTTGTTTATGGCATCTCTAGTATTTTCAAGGATGTCGAGAGTCTGGATAACTATCAGCCACATCCTGTACATGAAGAATTAAAAGCTTATCTGGCTAATTT
>JAAYRZ010000182.1 GCA_012518515.1 Alcaligenaceae bacterium | reverse complement strand
GATCTTGATCATACTAAGTATGAAGTTATACTCAAACATGCCACTGAGGTCAGTTTAGATGACTTATTCAATGCACATAGTTATTTGTTTTGTGCGCCGGAAAACCTCGCCAGCCTAAGTGGCCAGATGAAAGAGTTTTTTGATATATTTTATTATGAATTGCTTGGCAAAATTGAGGGGCGACATTACAGTGCCATCATCGCTGCAGGAACTGACGGCGCAGGCGCACTGCGTCAATTAGAGCGAATTTGTACAGGTTGGCGTCTTAATCAGGTAGTCCCAGCTATTATTCTTAATACGGCTAGCGCTACTAAAGAAGAAATCCTGGCCCAAAAGCAACTCAGCCCAGAACAAATTGCTCAGGCTGAAGAAATTGGTGCCACCTTGATGGCGCTCCTCTCAAACTAAATACGGCAGTCCTTAGATCGTCTCTACCGACTCATCAGGAACGGGCAAGTTAAACACATGACGTAAATACGCTAAATAAGCTGGGTCATCACACATCGTCTTACTCGGCTCATCTGAGACTTTAGCCACTGGTTGACCATTGCAACTAACCATTTTCATGACAATTTGTAGAGCTGGTACACCCATATCATTAGTCAGGTTGGTACCAATACCAAAAGAGGCTTTGCAGCGCCCCTTAAAACGCTCGGCGATCTTCAGAGCCAAAGGAATATTTAGGCTATCAGAAAAAATCAATGATTTATTTCTAGGGTCAATGCGATGCTTTTTATAATGCTCAATCATGCGCTCACCCCACTCAAAGGGGTCACCAGAATCATGACGCGCACCATCGAAAAGCTTACAGAAGTACAAGTCGAAGTCATTTAAAAAAGCATCCAAGCCATACACATCAGATAAGGCAATCCCTAAATCACCGCGATACTCACGAGCCCACATCTCAAAAGCAAAAATCTGAGAGTCACGCAAACGAGGACCTAAAGCCTGACACGCTTGCAAATACTCATGTCCCATAGTACCTAAAGGCAAGGTGTCATACTCACGAGCAAGTAGAACGTTACTCGTCCCCACAAAATGCTCGCCCATCTGCTCACGCAATGTTTTGACTACTTCATAATGCCATTCACGAGAAAAACGACGACGCGTACCATACTCGGCTAGCTTAAAAAACTCGGCGTCAGGATCACCCGTATGAACCATCTCGATCTTGTCATGCAGACGCTTACGACCTTCCGTATAATCCAAGTCTGGATAAGTGTTACGGAAATAAACCTGATTAACAATCGCTAAAACCGGAATTTCAAAAAGAACCGTATGTAGCCAGGGACCCTTGACCTCAATGGAGATCTCATTAGGGGCCTCACCCTCACCAATAAAAAAATTACGCTCAGACAGCTGAAACAGTCCCAAAAAGTCGACAAAATCCGGCTTAATAAAACGTAAGCTACTCAAATAATCCAACTCATCTTGCTTAAATCGCAAGCTACACAAATGGCGAACTTCCTCTCTGATCTCATCAATAAAAGGACGAAGATTTATATTGTCATTACGACACTTGAAGCGATACTCAGCATGAGCTGCGGGGAATTGATGCAACACCACTTGCATCATACTGAACTTATATAAATCCGTATCCAATAATGAGTTGATAATCATTTTCATTCCGATAAAAGGCGCATTTAATCAATACATTACCACAGTAGAGGGTTTTCAACACCAGAGCGTTCAGGATTGGTTAAAATACTAAGCGTATATAAAGGGTAAGTTTATTATGCCCCGTTTTTCTTTGGAGTTGTCTTTATCATGACACATGTAGTAACTGAAAACTGTATTAAGTGTAAATACACCGACTGTGTTGATGTCTGTCCTGTTGACTGTTTTTTAGAGGGTCCCAACTTCTTGGTAATTGACCCTGATGAATGCATTGACTGTGCTGTCTGTATCCCAGAGTGTCCCGCTAATGCGATCTTCGCAGAAGAGGATGTGCCTGAGGATCAGGTTCATTTTATTGAGTTAAACGCTGAACTGACACCACTGTTTACGCCTATCACTCGTACTCGCGACCCCTTACCCGATGCCGAGGAGTGGAATGGCGTCGAAGACAAATTAAAATATTTAGAAAGATAGTTTTCAAGAGATGACTGAAACAACTGATTTACCATATACCGTTCAAACCCTTGTTGAGAAAAAGATCTGGGTACCCGGTAAGCTTTTCTCTGTCAAAACAACCCGTGACCCAGCATTTAG
>JAAYRZ010000181.1 GCA_012518515.1 Alcaligenaceae bacterium | reverse complement strand
CTTTATGAGAACCTGTTTCCTCTGGATCCCAATGGCCAGCAGCAGCGCCTGCCGGCGTAACCTTGCCATCTGCCTCAGTCGCATCGCAAGAGCCTACCGCATGTACATGAAAACCACGTACACCCGGCTCTTCTAAACCCTTAATATCTGGACTAAACTTCGCCCCAAACTCTGTCTGAGTAATGGTGACTGTACCAGCAGACTCACCTGGCCCCTGCTCTGTAGCAAATTTCATATCCACAACAATATCATCAGCAGCATAGGCTGTCGTCATCACACCAGCCAATAAAGCAGTCATAAGAACTTTTTTCATATAGAATCACCTCTCTCATTAAATAAAAAACTACTCGACAACGCACTAACACTAACATGCTTTAGAAAAATACAGCCGAGTCTTAAAAAAGCTTAACATAAACACGTTAAGTTGATATCTCAGTATTCACAAATCTTTGTAAGCCTCAAACCACAACTAAGACAAATACTGTCAAATCTATCCGTGTTTTCACTGGTAATTCAATTACTCTAGAAGGATTTACACTTATTTATGTTAAAACTGATCACGCTAATATTCTAAAACCTAAAACATAACGCACTTCAATTAAGGAATTTTAAAGCTCAATGCAAAACCAACGTTTTGACTCTACTCCCACACAAGCAACAAATAATCAAGATAAATCTTCCTCTAATACAAATACAGCGCCCATTGGCATCATGGCCGCACTAGAACAAGAAATCTCCGCTGTTTTAAATAATATGGGTGACAGCGTCACCATCCATACCATTGCAGGACGTCGTTACTATGCTGGCGAACTTCATGGTCAACACTATGTCGTTGTCCTATCACGGGTTGGTAAGGTCGCTGCTGCTTCTACTGTCACTACCTTAATCAATCAATTTAATGTACGTTGCGTAGTCTTCACTGGTTTAGCTGGTGGAGTCCACCCAGACGCACAGGTTGGTGATATTGTCATTGGTAGTTCAATTTATCAATACGACCTAGATGCTAGCCCACTCTTTCCTAAGTTTAGTGTTCCTTTATTAAATAAAACTTTTTTTGATGGTGATGAGAAGCTTAGTCAAACGATTAAAGAAGCTTGTATTGACTACTTAGACAACGACTTTGCAACAAACTTTGACACCGAAGATAAGAAGCGTTTTTTTCAACGCCAAAAGCCGCAATTACACCAAGGCCTTATAGGCAGTGGCGATCTTT
The DNA here is from genome assembly GCA_012518515.1 of Alcaligenaceae bacterium. Lineage (GTDB taxonomy): Bacteria > Pseudomonadota > Gammaproteobacteria > Burkholderiales > Burkholderiaceae_B > Oligella. Next base: position 2,605 of record JAAYRZ010000181.1, on the reverse strand, counting down.
TTGTCAATGCACTAGAAAAACAAAACCTTATCGCTGAAGAAATGCCTAGTACACTATGTGTAGAAATGGAAGGAGCCGCTGTAGCACAAGTCTGCTATGAATATGAAATCCCCTTTGCTATCTTCAGAATCATCAGCGATAGAGCTGATTTTAAGGCAAATTTGGATTTCAGTGAATTTCTCAGCGAGGTAGCACCCAATTATGCCTCACCTATACTTAGACGACTCCTTATGCAGCTATCAAAAGAGGACTAAACGGCCTGCTCTAGACCAGCTTGCCAGAAGTCAATCTCTAAACGAGTCGCATCACGGAAAATCGCTTCAAGCTCTTTAAATCGGTCCTCATCTACTTTAGCCAAAGCCTGATTGAGCCACTCAATCTCCGCTTTGGCCGCAGCTTGGAACTCATCACTAATATACATCTGAATCCAAGGTAGGTAAGGATTGGACTTATCCATCACTGTGAAATCCTGCGCCTCAAGCCACTTACCAATCTCGGCATAACCAATCAGACACGGCACCAACGCCACGTGCAAATCCAATAAATTACCCTGATTACCTGCATCTAATACATAACGCGTATAAGCCATGGTCGCACGCCCCTCAGGCAATACCTCAAGCTCCTCCTCGCTGATCCCCCACTTCCCGCAATACTCAATGTGCAAGTCAAACTCAACATCAACAATAGCAATCAAACTAGCAAAACTCTGACGAAGTTCACGCATGTTACGGCTCTTATATACAGCCAAACCCCATGCTCGAGCAAAGTGAACTAGAAACAAATAGTCCTGCTTCAAATAATGTTTAAAAGCATCTGCTTCAAGTGAGCCAGCACCTAATTGCTTTACAAAGGCATGCTGGGTGTAGTCTTGCCATTCAGTTGCACTACTCTGCTTTAAACGCTCTAAAGGTGTAAGATTTGAATTAGTCATTTTTACCTTAATTTACTATAGTTAAAGAATTGCATTATCCTAACAATCAGCTAACATTTATACCAATTGATAAGACAAGTTTGAGTATAACAGTTACAAAATTAAAATCTGCAAAGCTTGGAAAGCACTACTTTTGCAATCTATTACTTTGTTCTCTGTTAAGCTTAATACTATAGATACAAAATAAAACCTAAAAGGCAGGGCAAAATACGATGAAGAGAATTTATACTGCTGAAGAAATGCGACGCGCTGAACAAAATGCTGTCAATCGAGGTAGCAGTTTTGAAAAACTGATGGAGGACGCTGGTCAAGGAGTCGCTGATAATCTATTAAAGCGTATAGCAGACGGTAAATTACAAGCACCAGACTCAATATTGATTATCTGTGGCAAAGGCAACAATACAGGAGATGGTTTAGTTTTAGCCAGAGCGCTAGCAGAGCAAAATTTAGCGATAAAATTAGTTTTTATTCTTGGCTCACAGCTTTCAGATCTCTCACAACTTAATTTAAAGCGGCTTGAGTCATTAGAGATTGATGTCATAGAAAAAGATACACTGCCAGCACTGCTTGAAACTTTCGACTCTAGTCAATGGATTATTGATGCTGTGTTTGGTACTGGATTCAGCGGTGAGCTATCCCCCGAAGTAGCAAATATTATGGCTCTTGCAAATCAAGCACAAGCCTATCGTATCGCGCTGGACATCCCGACCGGACTAAATTGTGATACTGGTGAACTTTCAACAAATACCTTTAACGCTGATGTTACTTATACTTTTGCAGCTTATAAGCCCGCACATTGCATGGATAAGGGAAAATCAGTCAGTGGTAAAATTATCTGTATTGATATAGGGATATAAGAATCTCCCGAAAACTTTCGCTTTCGGGAGATTTGATTTCCAAACTACACAGTACGACAATTCGCTTTAATTAGCTCTGTGTTTCTTTCTTAATGCTAACTTGGCGACCTTCATTTTCGCGTCGTAGCTTTCTGCGTCTTTCAGCTGCATCAAATCGACATACTTCAACATCGTCACTCGGTGTCAATGCAGGTACCGGTAAAGGACGGCCATGGTCATCAACTGCAACCATAGTGAAAAAACAACTATTAACATGGCGCTGCTGACGAGTTCGAATATTTTCAGCGAGTACGCGTATACCCACTTCCATAGATGAATTACCAGTGTAATTAACTGAAGCTAGGAAAGTTACTAACTCACCAACATGTATCGGCTGTCTAAAGATCACCTGATCCACAGATAAAGTCACCACATACTGTCCAGCATAGCGGCTAGCACAGGCATAGGCCACTTGGTCTAGAAGCTTTAAAATAGTACCACCATGAACATTACCAGAGAAGTTCGCCATATCAGGCGTCATCAAGACTGACATGGAAAGTTGGTGTTTAGGTAAATCTGACATTAATAAATCCTTGAAATCACTTGATAGACTAAATCTATTGACTTTCTAATTTTAATACAAACAAGCAATACTATCAACTATTGAGGAAGAGCTTAAGTAATTTAAACTAACTCTTCACATATTAGCAACAATAAAAAACCCCTGTAAGCGATAGCTTACAGGGGTTTTATGTAATTTGCCTGACGATGACCTACTTTCACAGGAGCTAGTCCAACTATCATCGGCGCTAAGGTGTTTCACTGTCCTGTTCGGGAT
>JAAYRZ010000180.1 GCA_012518515.1 Alcaligenaceae bacterium | reverse complement strand
TGCTAATTCATAATAGTGCAACATAATCTAGCTACACTTTACACGTTGTAACTCCCACCTCATCATGATTATTATTTAGGAAGTGTGAAATGAAAAAGTTTTTTCCTAAACCATCTTTGCTTGCCTGTCTTGGTTTAGCCGTGAGTTTAAGCTCAGGCGCGGCAATTGCCGAAGACTCGATTCGTGCTCAAGTATATAAAGCACCTGAATTTGTAGAAGTAATCGAAGCAGCAAAAAAACGTCAAGCTAATAGTGTAGCTACCACTGGTATCGAAGTTTTGCCGATTGACCAAGCTAAATTCTTACGTGGTCAACACTTTGACTTTGAAGTTGAAGTATTAGACAAATCAGAAAAAAACACAAAAATCACTATTAATGATAAAGACATTGAAGAGTTTTTTGATACTAAATTAACTCGCACTGTCCACGAAGACTATATTTCCTATCGTCTAAATGACTTACAGTTCACTGAAACTGGCAGCCTTAACGTAGTGATCGAATCAGAAGTTGATGGCGACACTCGCAAACGCGAAATCAACTACGAAGTTGTAGACCCAAAGTCTGAAAACCGTGCTAAAAACGTGATTCTGTTTGCTGGTGACGGGATGAGCTTGCAAGTTAAACAAGCTGCTCGCATCCTCTCCAAAGGTATTTACGAAGGTAAATACAACGACTTATTAGCCATGGAAAACCTAGAGAACTTGGCACTGATCACAACCTCAGGCTATGACTCTATCGTGACTGACTCAGCTAACTCTGCCTCCGCTTACAATACCGGTCATAAGTCCGTAGTCAATGCGATGGGTGTGTATGGCAACCGCACAGCAGATACCCTGGATGATCCAAAAGTTGAAAATATTAACGAAATCATTCAACGCACCCGCGGTATGTCGATAGGTGTCGTCACTACATCTTCGGTCACTGATGCAACCCCTGCTTCTACTTCTGCACATACTCGTCGTCGTGCTGATCAGGATTATATCGCCCATAACTTCCTCAATGAAAGTGTACGTCCAGAAGTATTACTTGGTGGCGGTGCACGCTACTTCTTGCCTTTATCACAGCCAGGCTCTCGTCGCACTGACGAAATTGATGTGATAAAACAATTTGAAGACTTAGGTTATCAATTTGCTGGAAATCGCAAAGAGTTACTTGAAACAAGTGACGATAAGCCACTATTAGGCTTGTTTGCCATGAACAACATGGACGTCTATATGGATCGTGAACATATTCCTAATCCTGAGGTCGTCGGTGACTTTAACGATCAGCCAAACTTGGTTGAAATGACTGCCAAAGCATTGGATATCTTATCCAAAAATGATGATGGCTTCTTCTTGTTAGCGGAAGCAGCATCCATTGATAAACAGTTGCACACCATGGACTGGCACCGCGCAGTATATGACACCATTGAATTTGACCAAGCTATTGCCTATGCAAAAAACTGGGCCGAAGAAAATGGTAATGACACCTTAATCATTGTGGTTGCTGACCACTCACACGGTGTCAGTATTACGGGTACTTATAGTGAAGAAGACGGCGGTGTAGGCCGTGAAGCTGTACGCACTTATGGTGATGCTAAGTGGCCTAACTTTGTCGATGAGGACGGTGACGGCTTCCCAGACAATCCTGACCCAAGTATTACTCTAGCCATGCAGTATGCCAACTTTCCTGACCATTATGAAAACTATCGCTTCTTAAAAAACCCTGTAGTACCAGGTTTAGCGGATGCGGACGGTAAAGTGTTTGCTAACGAAGCACGTAAAGGTCATGATGATGCACGCATGGTTGAAGGTAACTTACCTCAGTACAAAGAAACTCAAGAAGTTCACTCTGCTGACGATATCGTCTTAATGGCAGGTGGTCCAGGTTCTGAATACTTCCGCGGCGTAATGGATAATACCGAAGTGTTTTACGGCATTATGCAGGCGCTTCATATTGATGCAGTGGAAGACAAAGCCGATAAATAATTTGGCACTGTAATTTTATTAAGCTCCGGACCTTAAGTCCTATAAATACCGATAAGCTCCGAGAGGACTTATCGGTATTTTTAATGAGTAATTAGTTTAACTATGAAACTATCTAAATTTAAAGCGTTTATAGCAGCCTTATTGTTGCTCATGCCTACTTTCCATCAAACTGCGATGGCTAAAGCTGAAAACTTACGATTTGCCGAGATGTACGATGGCATTACGGTAAGGGGCATCGTACTTTCGGATAAATTAAAAAATCTGGAAGGTAAAAAAGTCAAAATGATGGGTTTTATGGCACCGCCGTTAACCCCCACCATTAACTTCTTTGTCATGTCACAAATTCCTATGGCTATTTGTCCCTTCTGCTCTAGTGATGCAGACTGGCCGGATAATATTGTCGTCGTCAAAGTCAAAAAATCACTAGTGGCTCTCCCCTTTGATCGCATGATTGCGGTCAGCGGCACCCTAGAAGTCGGTAGTGCTGTCGATGAAGAAACAGGCTTTGTAAGTCTAGTACGCATTGTGGCTGACAGTATTGAAACGGTTAACTAAGGAGCAATTGTGATTCGTCTGCAAAATCTTAAAAAGTTCTATCCCGATGGCCGTGACAGTATCTGCGCCCTTGAGTTAAGCGAAGCCACTCTTGAAAAAGGCAATCGTTGGGCACTAGTCGGGCCCAGTGGTTCGGGTAAATCTACCCTACTTCATTGTCTCAGTGGCCTAACCCCCGTCAGCGAAGGCAGCATTGAAATAGACGGACAGTTAATGAGTAAAAAAAGCCCTAGGGAATTAGCCCAATGGCGTGGTAAAGAGGTCGGCTATA
>JAAYRZ010000179.1 GCA_012518515.1 Alcaligenaceae bacterium | reverse complement strand
TATGAGCGAAAATAATGTAAAAAATAAAGGCTTTTTAGCGCTTAATGCGGGTTCATCCTCTTTGAAGTTTGCACTTTATGTGGCAACTCAGGATAACCCAGTGATGGTTGGTAATTGTGAGCGTATCGGTAGCGGTGGTACCGTCAAGCTGAAGGGAGCAAGTGGTGAGGCTTTAGACTTGCCTGAAAACTGTGATTTGCAAAATCATCAGGCCGCGATGGAAGTGGTGATCGCATCGCTTAATCTACATTTCCCGGAGATTGAGGTAGCAGCGGCTGGTCACCGTGTTGTGCATGGTGGTGATGCGTATGACGGTCCCGTGATGCTTACCCCTGAAGTACTCAAAAATATTGAGTCTTTTAGTAAGTTAGCGCCATTGCACCAGCCGCATAATCTGTCTGGTATCTACGCGGCGATGGAGTATTTTCCAGAGATTCCTCAGCTCGTTTGTTTTGATACGGCTTTTCACCAGACTCAAGCGTTTGAAAATAATGCCTTTGCCATTCCTTATGAGTGGTATGAAAAAGGCATTATGCGCTATGGCTTCCATGGCTTAAGCTATGACTATATCAATAGTGAGGTAGCGCGAATTGCGCCTGAACTACACCAGGGTAAGGTGGTGGTAGCTCATTTGGGTAATGGCACTTCTCTATGTGCGATTGATAATGGTAAGAGTAAGGCGACAACCATGGGTTTTACCGTCCTTGACGGCTTACCAATGGGTACTCGTTGTGGTCAAATTGATCCTGGTGTTCTGCTACATTTATTAGAAAGTGAAGGGCTTAGCGTGCCGGAACTTAGCCGTATGCTTTACTATGAATCTGGTTTACTAGGTTTATCCGGTGGCTTATCTAATGATATGCGTACACTTAATGAAGCGGGAACCGAAGAGGGGCAGCGTGCCATTCGCTATTTTGTTAATAAGGTCCGCTCCGGTATCTCAACCATGGCAGCCACTATGCAGGGAGTCGATTTGATTGTCTTTACGGCTGGTATTGGTGAAAACTCTGCTGAGATACGTAGACTAGTATGTGAGGGTTTAGGCTGGATCGGCGTGAGCTTTGACAATGAGAGTAATACCGAGGGTGAAGGCCAGCGTTTCATCAGTACCGATGACTCCAGAGTCAAGGTGATGGTGATTCCGACGGATGAGGAGTTAGTCATTGCTCGTGCGGCCAGAGAGTTAGTAGGCCAAAGCGCAGCTGTCGCCTAAAATACTATGAATAAAACGGATTGTGGAGATCAAGATAGATGAGTAGTGAAAATCGCCTTACTTTAAAAGATGGCACCACGATTTTTTATCGTGATTCACATCCTGAGGGTTATGAGGGGTTGACCGTTATTGCCTTGGCCGGTTTAACTCGTAATAGTCAGGATTTTGATTATTTGGCTGCTCATTTTGATCCTGCAATTCGTTTGTTGCGAATTGATAGCCGTGGTCGTGGTCACTCTGACTGGACTGATTACACAACCTACACGGTGCCGCAGGAGTCTGCTGATGTGTTGGAGGTGATGGATCAATTAGGCATTGAGCGTGCTGCCTTTATCGGTACTTCACGCGGTGGCCTGATTTCCATGACCTTGGCTTATGCGGCATTGGATCGTATTGTTGGCGTGTTGTTCAACGATATCGGGCCAGTACTGGAGCTTGAGGGACTGCGTAAAATCGGTGATTATCTAGGAGTGACGCCTGAAGCTAAGACCCTGCCAGAGATGGCTGAGATGTTAAAGGCCTCTCGTATCGGTTTTAATCAGGTGCCTGACTCGCGCTGGTTAGAGGAAGCGGAAAAGCAATACTTACAGGGTGAAAACGGGGTTGAGTTGTTTTACGATCCCGCCTTGCGTAAGGGTTTTGTCGAGAGTATGGTCGATGTCGATGAGGTGCCACCTATCTGGCCTTTATTTGACTTGCTTCAGGATAAGCCTTTAGCCGTGATTCGTGGTGAAAACTCCGATTTGCTTAGCGCTGAGACGGTAGCCGAGATGCAAAAGCGCCATCCTGGTATGTTAGCGTGTACACTTAAAGACCGCGCCCATGTGCCGTTTTTAGATGAACCAGAGGCCTTGGAGACGATTCGGGCTTGGCTAGATCAGTGTCAGCAAGTGCTGTAAATGATTAGGAACTTCATGCATATTTGGGTCGATGCGGACGCTTGTCCAGTCGTCGTAAAGGAGATTCTTTTCCGAGCAGCACAGCGTTGGCAACAGCCTTTGACGCTGGTTGCCAATCAAATGCTGCGTACACCACCATCACGTTTAATTAATGCAGTGCAGGTGCCTCGTGGCTTTGATGTCGCTGATGATTACATTG
>JAAYRZ010000178.1 GCA_012518515.1 Alcaligenaceae bacterium | reverse complement strand
GCCGCCTTTGAATTTGGCTATGCGACAGTAAAGTCGGTGGATGAGTACTTGTCAGCTTAAATAGGCAGCGTTTATTGTTGTTATATTTTTCAAGAACAGTGCTTCTCTAGGAGGCATTGTTCTTTTTTAATCGAAATTATTATTTATTATTAGTTGAGGTCATTATATGCCTATTAAATCTCTCCTTAGCTCCTTGGTTTTGGCGTTAGGTCTTACCGCTTGTAGTTCCTATGTACAAAAGCAAGAGAGTATTAATTCACAATCTGTGACAGAGACAGTGCAGTTGCAGCAGATTCGTAATGCAACTATAAAAATTACCTATGGCGAGACTACTTTTTTAATTGACCCGATGCTATCAAAGAAAGGTAATTATCCGGGTTTTGAAGGAACGTATCGTAGCGAATTGCGTAATCCTCTGGTCGAATTACCAATACCTGCAGAGGAGATTGTTGCAGATGTTGATGCGGTTATTGTTACCCATACTCACTTAGACCACTGGGATGATGCAGCGCAGGAAGTTTTAGCAAAGGATATTCCTCTTTTTACACAACATCAAGCCGATGCTGATCTTATCCTTTCGCAGGGCTTTACTAATGTGCGTGTATTATCAGAACAGGTTAAGTTTGGTGGTGTAAAACTTAACAAAACAGATGGGCAGCATGGCACTGATGAAATGTATGCGATCCCTGAAATTGCCGAATCTCTTGGGGAGGCGATGGGAGTAGTTTTTCAAGCTCCAGGTTATCAGACTCTATATTTAGTAGGTGATACCATTTGGCGCGATGAAGTTGAAGAGGCTTTGACCCAATACCAACCACAGATTATCGTTATTAATGCTGGTCATGCCGTACTAGAAGGTTTTGAGGGGGCGATCATTATGGGAAAAGAGGATATCTTGCGTGCATCTCAACAATCTCCTGAAGCTAAGATAGTTGCCACACATATGGATGCAATTAATCATATGTCACAGACTCGCGAGGAACTTAGAGAGTATGTGCAGGAGAAGGGTATTCAGGAGCAGGTGGAAATCCCCGAAGATGGCGAATTACTTAAGTTTTAGAAAGGGGGTTAAGGCTACTGCTGATGAACCGGTAGCCTTTAATATATCTAAAGCTGGCAAATGAGTAATATATTTCTTTATTCTTATATATAAGGTCATTGCTATCAATGACCTTAATTTTTTATTAATTCTAAATACTTACTATTTAGTTAGTTTTGCTTAATACATTTTTTGGCAAACCAAAGGCATCGGCTATTAGCTCAGTTGAGCGATGAATAGCTTGAGGCGTATGGCCTAAATTTAAAATCATCAGTTCATCGGCTTCAACTCGTTGTTGCCAAGCATTGAGTTGTTCAATCACCTGCTCACCCGTGCCTTTTAAGGTCTTAGTATCCCACATCGTTATCAGCTCATGCTCTGTTGCTGAGTATTGATAATTTTCTGCGTTTTCTGGTGTTGGTACAACAAATGAGCGACGTGTAGACATCCGCATCATGGCATGAGAATAAGCCCAAGACTGTTGCTTTGCTTCTTGTTCATCATCCGCAGCCATTACTCCAAAGCTACTAATAACATAGGGCTTGTCTAAAACCTTTGAAGGCTTAAAATGACGACGATAAACGTCTAGTGCGACCATGACATTTTGGTCCGCTAAATGAGCCGCAAATGCAAATGGAAAACCAAGTTCTGCAGCAAGGCGTGCTGAGAAATCAGAGGAGCCAAGTAGCCAAATAGGTGGAGCTATAAAAGAATCTGCAACTCCGTTTTCTTGAGCTTGCTTCGGGCCTGGTACGGAGTAGATATTGTCTTTATAAGGATGGTCGCTAGGGAAGTCATCATGCAGAAAGGCTAGCAGCTCCATGAGTTGAGCCGGATAGTCTTCGGCGCTAATTTGCCCGCGTCGTAGTGCCGACGCTGTATGACCGTCTGTGCCGGGTGCTCTACCAATACCCAAGTCAATGCGTCCAGGTGCCATTGATGCTAATAATCCGAATTGTTCCGCAACGACTAAAGGTGGAAAGTTGGGCAGCATCATGCCACCTGAGCCGAGCCTGATGTTTGAGGTCTCACCCACTAAGCGGGCGAGGAGCATAGCCGGTGAGGAGGTCGTAACACTTGGCATAGAATGATGCTCAGCAATCCAATATCGATTATATCCTCGACGATCGGCTAAACGCGCTAATTCAATGCTGGCCGTTAATGCTTCTTGTGCTGTAACGCCTTCACCAGCCATGGCAAAATCAAGAATGGATAGTGGCAAAGGTGCCGTTCCTTGTGGGGCAGGTCTAATAAACTTTGTCATATTTTTCCTTTTAAGCATGATTATCCAGAAGTTGGTAATACTATTTATCCGGAGTATGACAATAGATTAGCTAACTAGTAGCTGGGCGACAATTGGCCTAAAGGACAAGGTTAGATGGATTCGGGCCAATCTGGTTGTTTATAGAAATTTTGTCGATAAGCGGATGGCGTAGTCCCTAACTGTTTAGAAAATTGCTGACGCATGGTTAAAGCACTACTAAATCCAGCTTCTGAACTGATCCGCTCAATAGATAAATTAGTCGTTTCTAGTAATTGCTGTGCTCTGCAGACCCGTTCAGTATTTAACCACTGGGTGACTGTACTGCCTGTCGTCTCTCGAAAGCGCCGTGTAAATGTTCGCCGACTCATATTTGATTTCTTTGCCAGAATATCGAGAGATAAAGGTTGTTGTAAGTTTTTAGGAGCCCAATTCATGACATCGGGTATGCGCTCATCATTAGTCAGCTTGGGGAGCGGTCGTTCAATATACTGAGCTTGACCACCAGAACGATGTGGCGGTGTCACTAGTAGTCGTGCGGTATGATTAGCAACCTCAGAGCCGTGGCGTTGACGTAGTAAGTCTAGACAGCAATCAATGGCAGCAACTGTCCCAGCGGATGTAATGATATTATCATCGGTGATATACAGTACATCAGGTCGAAAAATACTGGCCGGAAAACGTTCTACAAAAGTTTCTCGTGAGGCCCAGTGAGTGGTAGCCTCTCTGCCGTCAAGTAGTCCTGCATCACCTAAGACATAAGCCAACGATCAGGCTACCTCGTTGATGAGCTTGTTGTAGTGCGGCAGCCAATTCTTCGGGTGCTTTTTCCTGAGGATTATGCCATGCGGGGATAATGATGATATCAGCTGCTTTTAGAATCTCTAGGCCATTATCTACCGTAATTTCAACTTTCTGTTCGCTGCATAATTTACCCGGTTTAAGAGAAAAGTACTTTAGCTTATAGTGAATAGTTTCATGCTCTTGGTCGGCGCATAAGACAGTGCTAGGGATTGATAAATGGAATAAATTAATTCCATCAAAAGCAAAGATGGCCACTCGTATAGTTGACATAAAACACTTAATTAATAAATACAAATACAGGTT
>JAAYRZ010000020.1 GCA_012518515.1 Alcaligenaceae bacterium | reverse complement strand
CATCGAGTGTGATGAGCAAGGTCAGATTAGTCTACGTGATGGTTTTAGTGATGGCGCAGCACGTTCCGCTCCACTAGCTGGTACCTTTTTGGGATCGTTGGTAGGTATTCTTGGTGGTCCATTGGGTGTTTTATTGGGCGCTACCACCGGTGCCTTGATTGGTTCGGTTGTTTCTACTGATAAGGTTAAGGGGCGTGCCAGTTTGCTTGAGCAGATGATTGAAGCGATTCCCAATGGCGCGACGGCTGTGATTTTGCATGCTGATGAATTAGCAGAAGAAGTGCTCGATGGTTTAGCGCGAGATCTTGATGCGGTAGTGATTCGTCGCCCAGCCGCTGCAATTCGTGTTGAGGTTGAGCAGATTAAAAAAGCCGAAGAAGCTGCCGCCAAGGAAGCGCGCCGAGTCTTACGTGATAAAAAGCAAGACGAGTGGTCAGAAAAGTTTGATAACTGGAAGGAAGAGATTCAAGAAGGCCTTGAGTCGTTAAAACAAAAGATCCTACGCAAGAAAGAAGGTTAATTTAATAGCTAAGGACAGATAAGTAACATTATCTGTCTTTTTTTGTGTCTGGTGTCTGTGAGATAGGGAGTGTGTTTTTTTGGAGTTTGATACAGTTCAATAAAACGACATTTTTCTTCAAAAATTATTCTTAGTTGTTTATACTATGGTTGCCTAGTCAGTTAAGCTTTGTGATTGAATTTAAAGCAGATTTTCAGTTTATATGGTATTTGATTAAATTTGCTTTGATTTATTATTTAAAGATTGTAGTAATTAGGTCTTAGTTTTTTGACCTAAAAACCGTTTTTGTAATGGTTTAGTAATATGCGCGTTGCCACTCGGGTGTTAGAAAATGCTACAATGGAAAAGTTTATCTAGGTGTAATTTTTTCGGCGATCACGTTGCGTTGATTTTGCCTTAATAGACAATTCATAAGCTTTCTTAAAAGGTGTTTCATGAATGTAGCTGAGTATTTTCCAGTACTTATGTTTGTATTGGTAGCAGGGGCCCTCGGGGTCTTGTTGTTATTGCTTGGGGTTATTTTAGGCCCCAGAAACCCGTATGATGAGAAGCTGTCCCAGTACGAGTGTGGTTTCGAAGCATTTGAAGATTCGCGCATGCGCTTTGATATTCGTTACTACTTAGTTGCCATCTTATTTATTCTATTCGACTTAGAGATTGCCTTTTTGTTCCCGTGGGCGGTTGCCAATCAACAAGTTGGTCTAGTCGGTTTCTCCACTGTTGTCGTGTTTTTAGCCATCTTGACGGTTGGCTTTATCTACGAGTGGAAGAAAGGCGCTCTGGATTGGGATTAATTTTCAGAAAAGGGTTAGATAAATGTCTGAACAAACTCAATTAAAAGAAAAGGGCTTTCTGGTCACGTCAGTTGACGCAGTGATGAACTGGTACCAGACAGGCTCTATGTGGCCTGTGACCTTTGGTCTGGCCTGTTGTGCGGTGGAGATGATGCAAGCGGGTGCGGCTCGTTATGATATGGACCAATTTGGTATCATTTTCCGTCCTAGCCCGCGTCAGTCGGATGTCATGATTGTTGCAGGTACTTTATGCAACAAGATGGCTCCTGCACTACGTAAGGTCTATGACCAGATGGCTGAACCGCGCTGGGTCGTTTCTATGGGTTCCTGTGCTAATGGCGGTGGCTATTACCACTATTCATATTCTGTTGTGCGTGGCTGTGACCGCGTGGTGCCGGTTGATATTTACGTACCGGGCTGTCCACCGACTGCCGAGGCTCTGATCTACGGCATGCTCCAGTTGCAAAACAAGATTCGTCACTCTAAGACGATCGCTCGCGAGGCATAGGAGACTTCGATGACACGTCTACAGAATTTACATCAAACGTTAGTTAATCTATTAGGCGATCAGGCTCAAATTTCTGAGCACGCCAATCAACTAACTCTTACCGTCAGTCCAGCGCATTGGATCCAGACATGCACTATGTTGCGTGAGCATGAGGATTTGCATTTCGAGCAGGCCATTGATCTTTGCGGTGTTGACTACCTGACCTATGGCGGTGTTTCAGTTAATCCCGAGGATAATGAACCCATTGTTCTAGCCGATGGCGCAGAGCAAGCAGCGGCAGAGGATACCGCAGGCGCGATGCCGACTGAGCAGCCAAGTCAGTTCCCTGGCCGCTATGCGGTGGTCATCCATCTCTTATCGATTAAGCACAACTGGCGCTTACGCGTACGCACTTTCCCTGCTAATAACGACTTCCCCGTTGTGACCAGTTTGGTTAATGTCTGGAACGGCCTCGACTGGTTCGAGCGTGAGGCATTTGACCTATTTGGTATTGTCTTTGAGGGACACCCGGATTTACGTCGTATCTTAACGGATTATGGCTTTATCGGTCACCCATTCCGCAAGGATTTCCCGGTGATTGGTCATGTTGAGATGATTTATGACCCAGAGCAAAAGCGTGTGGTTTATCAGCCAGTGACGATTGAAAATCGCGAGATTACACCGCGTGTGATTCGTGAAGAGGGTTATGGAGCAGGGCGAGACTAATTATGGCAGATATTAAAAGTTATACATTAAACTTTGGTCCGCAGCACCCAGCAGCTCACGGCGTATTACGTCTGATTCTTGAGCTTAATGGTGAGGTGATTTTGCGTGCAGACCCGCATATTGGGTTATTGCACCGCGGTACCGAGAAGTTGGCAGAGCAGCGTACCTATGTTCAGGCGCTGCCTTATATGGATCGTTTGGACTATGTGTCCATGATGGTTAACGAACACGCCTACTGTATGGCGGTTGAGAAGCTACTCGGTATCGAGTTACCTAAGCGCGCTCAATATATTCGTACCATGTTTGACGAGATTACCCGTATTCTTAATCACCTGATGTCAATCGGCTCACATGCGCTTGACGTTGGTGCGATGGCTGTTTTCTTATACGCCTTCCGTGACCGTGAGTATCTCATGGACTGTTATGAGGCAGTATCCGGTGCGCGTTTGCACGCGGCTTACTACCGTCCTGGTGGTGTCTACCGTGACCTGCCTGATAGCATGCCTAAGCACGATTTTGATTCTAAGCATCGTAGCGTTCGCGACATGAAGCGTCTTAATGAGTGGCGTGATGGTTCATTGCTGGACTTCATCGAGGCCTTCGTTGACTACTATCCTGCCGCGATTGATGAGTACGAGACACTCCTAACCGATAACCGTATCTGGAAGCAGCGCTTGGTTGACGTCGGTGTGGTGACACCTGAACGAGCCATGAACAAGGGCTTTACCGGTGTGATGTTACGTGGTTCGGGAATTGAGTGGGATCTTCGTCGTAAGCAGCCTTATGCTATGTACGACGAGCTTGATTTTGAGGTTCCTGTGGGCACTAACGGTGACTGTTATGACCGTTATCTATGCCGTATCGCTGAGCTACGTGAAAGTACCAAGATCATCAAGCAGTGTGTGAAGTGGTTGCGTGAAAATCCTGGTCCTGTGATGTACGAGGACAACAAGATCACCCCACCAAGTCGTGTTGACATGAAGACTGGTATGGAGGAGTTAATCCACCACTTCAAGTTATTCTCTGAGGGATTCCCTGTGCCTGAGGGTGAGGCCTATGCAAGTGTCGAGCACCCTAAGGGCGAATTCGGTATTTATATGATTTCTGATGGCGCCAATAAGCCATATCGTATGAAGATTCGTGCGCCAGGCTTTGTTCACTTACAGGGATTAGACGAGATGTCACGCGGTCACATGTTGGCGGATGCGGTAACCATTATTGGTACGCAGGATATCGTATTTGGTGAAATTGACCGCTAGGAAGCACACGCTTCACAGCATCAACGAATTACAGGAAATAAAAATGTTGCTTTCTGAACAGGCTTATAAAAAGATTGACAAGGAACTGGCCAAGTATCCGGCCGATCAGCGTCAATCAGCAGTGATGGCTGCTTTGCGTATCGCCCAAGAAGAAAAAGGCTGGGTTTCTGAGGAGGTTATCACCGACGTCGCTGAGTATATCGGCATGCCGGAGATTGCGGTTCAAGAAGTCGCCACTTTTTACGATATGTACGAATTAAAGCCAGTAGGCAAGTACAAACTAACCGTTTGCACTAACTTGCCCTGTGCCTTAAGAGATGGTGAGAAAACCGCGCATTACATCAGTGAAAAATTAGGTATTGCCATTGGTGAAACGACTTCTGACGGGCTTATTACTCTACAAGAGAGTGAGTGTCAGGGTGCTTGTGGCGATTCACCTGTTTTATTAATTAATAACAATCATATGTGTGTACGCATGGACAAAGAGCGTATTGATGAGTTATTAGCCGATATTCAAAGAGAGGGTTAAGCGTTATGGGTTTACAACGTATTATCCAAAAGTATAGCGGCGGACTTGAAGTTAACCCGGGTGGCGATTTATCGACCAGCATGATTTTTCATGATCGTCACATTAACCCACAGATCCTCAAGGGTCTAGACGGTACCAACTGGGGTATCGAGGGTTACATGGAGCGCGGGGGCTATCAGGTCCTGCGCAAAATCTGTGCCGGCGAGCTAGATCAAGATACCGTTATTAGTGAATTAAAGCTTTCTTCTTTACGTGGCCGTGGTGGTGCAGGATTCCCTACCGGTCTGAAGTGGAGCTTTATGCCCAAAAATTACGTAGGCCAAAAGTACGTGGTTTGTAACTCGGATGAGGGTGAGCCAGGTACTTTCAAGGACCGTGATATTTTGCGCTTTAATCCTCATGCGGTGATTGAGGGGATGATTATTGCAGGCTTCGCAATGGGTGCGACGGTCGGTTATAACTACATCCACGGTGAGATTTTTGAGGTCTATGAGCGTTTCGAAGAAGCTTTAGAGCAAGCTCGTGCTCATGGTTTTCTTGGCGACAATATTCTCGGCAGTAATTTCAGCTTCCAGTTGCATGCACATGCAGGCTATGGTGCCTATATCTGTGGTGAGGAGACTGCTTTACTCGAGTCACTTGAGGGTAAAAAGGGTCAGCCACGCTTCAAGCCGCCATTCCCAGCAAACTTCGGGGTCTATGGCAAGCCGACCACGATTAATAACACCGAGACCTTTGCCAGTGTGCCTTATGCATTAGCCATGGGTGGTCAGCAGTACTTGGACTTGGGTAAGCCTAACAACGGTGGTACCAAGCTCTTCTCGATTACTGGTGATATTGAGCGTCCGGGCGTTTATGAAATTCCTATGGGTACACCCTTTGCCACATTATTAGAGCTTGCTGGTGGGATGCGTAATGGCGCTAAGTTAAAAGCCGTTATCCCCGGTGGTTCCAGTGCGCCAGTGTTACCTGCGGATATTATGATGGACTGTACCATGGACTATGACAGCATTGCCAAGGCTGGCTCTATGCTGGGTTCGGGCGCAGTGACTGTCATGGACGATAGCCGTTGTATGGTTCGTTCATTGATGCGTTTATCCTACTTCTATATGCACGAGAGCTGCGGCCAATGTACTCCTTGCCGTGAGGGCACAGGTTGGTTATGGCGCATTGTTAACCGTATCGAAAACGGCCAGGGTCGTCCAGAGGATCTGGATGAGCTTGAGCGTGTTGCCGGTAACATCATGGGTCGCACCATTTGTGCCCTTGGTGATGCGGCGGCGATGCCAGTGCAGGGCTTCTTGAAGCATTTCCGTGATGAGTTCGCGTACCACATTGAGAATAAGCAATGTGTGGTAGCGCCATATATTTAATAGGTTTGTACCATGGTTGAACTTACCATTGATGGCAAGAAAGTATCCGTTCCCGAGGGTAGCTTGGTTATGCAAGCGGCCACAGAATTGGGTCTTTATGTGCCACATTTTTGTTATCACAAAAAACTATCCATTGCGGCTAACTGCCGTATGTGTCTGGTTGAGGTTGAAAAAGCACCTAAGCCCATGCCGGCTTGTGCTACACCTGTAGCTGAAGGCATGATTGTGCATACTAAGTCGCCTAAGGCCTTGGCTGCACAAAAATCAGTAATGGAGTTTTTATTAATTAATCACCCGCTAGATTGCCCGGTCTGTGACCAGGGTGGCGAGTGTCAGTTACAGGATTTAGCAGTTGGCTACGGTCATGATGCTAGTAACTACAAAGAAGAAAAGCGCGTCGTATTTCATAAGTCGCTTGGTCCGCTGATTTCCGCTGAGGAAATGTCACGTTGTATTCACTGTACCCGTTGTGTGCGTTTTGGCCAGGAAGTTGGCGGCATCATGGAGTTGGGTATGGTGCATCGCGGTGAGCATGCAGAGATTACTTCCTTCTTAGGTGAAGCAGTTAGCTCCGAGTTATCCGGTAATATGATCGACCTTTGTCCGGTTGGTGCTTTGACTTCTAAGCCTTTCCGCTACGAAGCTCGTACTTGGGAATTAGCCCGTCGTCGTTCAGTTAGTCCACACGATAGCGTGGGTTCTAATATCGTCGTACAGGTTAAAAATGACCGTGTACTGCGCGTTGTTCCTTTTGAGAATGAAGCGGTTAACGAGTGCTGGATTAGCGACAAGGACCGTTTTGCATACGAAGGTCTCTACGCTGAGGATCGCCTAACCACGCCGATGGTTAAGGGTGATGATGGTGTATGGCGTGAAGCTTCTTGGGAAGATGCTTTATTAGCAGTGACTGAGCTTTTGCAAAATGCCAATGAGCAGCATGGTGTAGGTAGTATCGGTGCCTTTAGTGCCGAATACGCCACACTTGAAGAGATGAGTCTCTTAGGCAAGGTAGTTCGCGGCTTAGGTTCTGACCACATTGATAGCCGTTTACGTCTTGCTGATGAAAATATTGACAAAGCATTAGAGGGTACGCCTTGGTTAGGTATGCCGATTGCTGAGTTAAATAACCTCGACGGCGTACTAGTTGTTGACAGTAATTTACGTCAGGAGCATCCACTCTTTGCACAACGCTTACGTCAAGCGGCCAAAGCCGGTGCCCGTATTGTCTTACTTGACAGTAACGGTGAGGATCCATTGTTCCCTGTAGCTGCTCGTTTGACTGTGGCGCCTAGCCAGTTATGCGCAGCCATTGATAGCATTGGCAAAGCGATTGCTAAGCTAAAAGAAGGTGCTGAGGCTGATAAAAATGATCAGTTCAGTCAAATCGCCTCTATTTTGCTTGATGGTCAAAAGCCCGCAGTATTTATCGGTAATGGCGTTCTGAGTAAGTCATCCGCAAGCAATGTCCTCGCACACAGCCATGTGGTAGCTCAAGCCTTAAATGCAGCATTAGGTTACTTGACCCGCGGTGCTAACCACGTTGGAGCTTGTGTTGCTGGCGCAGCACCTCAAAACGGCGGCATGAACGCAGCACAGATGATGAAAAACCCGCTCAGTGCTTATATAGTGCTGCATGCAGAGACTCTAGATTTTGAGGATCCGATTCGTGCTCGCGAGTTATTTAGTCAGGCATCAACCATTGCCTTGACTTCTTATCAGTCAGATGCCAAAAATTGGGCCAAGATTATGTTACCGGTCAGTCCGTATACCGAGACCTCCGGCACCTTGATTAATGCCGAGGGTCGTGCTCAGAGCTTTAAAGGCGTGGTACCTTCCTTAGGTAATTCACGTCCTGCATGGAAGGTGTTGCGCGTCTTAGGTAACTTATTAAAATTGGCTGATTTTGATGCAGAGAGTTCAGAAGCGGTTCGCGATGTGGTCTTAGCGCAAAACTACACTGGTCAGTTTAATAATCAGGTAAAGGCCGAGCCTTATAATCCGAATGTGGCTGTTAACGCCTTTGAGCGTGTTGCTAATTTGCCGATTTACCGTAGCGATGCTATTGTTCGTCGAGCTCCTGCTCTACAACAGCAGACGGGAAAACTAGTTGCCGGTCTTAATGCCGCAACCATGGCCGCTTTAGAGGTTGAAGAGGGCGCTCAGGTATTGGTCAAGAGTAATCGTGGTGAAGTGGTTCTGCCAGTTCAATTACAAGATCAGTTGGCTGATAACACAGTGAGCGTACCACTAGGCTTTGAACAAACTGCCGTTCTCGGCGGTGCCTTTGTCCAACTTTCAGTGGAGAAAGTCTAATGAGTACTAATATTTGGGGCTGGTTTACTGATGGCGTTGCCGCTGTCAATACATGGGGAGCCGGTTTGATTGGCGAGACACCATGGATGGTTCTGTGGACTATCGTCGTGATCCTCGTGATCGCCATGCCAATTATTATCTGTGTGGCTTTCCTAACACTTTGGGAACGTCGCATGATCGGTTATATGCATGCTCGTCGTGGTCCCAACCGTGTTGGTCCTGGCGGGATTTTACAGCCTTTTGCGGACGTCCTTAAGCTACTCACTAAGGAAGTGATTGTCCCGGCTAAGGCCAATAAAGTCATGTATATCTTGGCACCGATCATGACCCTAGTACCAGCATTAGCCGCCTGGGCTGTGATTCCATTTGGTCCAGAAGCTGTTTTAGCTGATGTTAATGCGGGTATTTTATATATCGTCGCGATTACAGCTTTGGGTGTATACGGGGTGATTTTTGCTGGTTGGGCATCTAACTCAAAGTATCCCTTCTTAGGTGCGATGCGTGCATCGGCTCAGATGATTTCTTATGAGTTGTCACTCACCTTTGTTTTGGTTACCGTGATTCTGGTCTCTGGCACTATGAATATGAACGGTATCGTATTACAACAAACGGAAGGCTTCTTTGCAGATAAGGGATTGACTTTCTTATCATGGAACTTTATCCCATTGTTCCCGATTTTCATTGTCTACATTATCTCGATTGTGGCTGAAACTAACCGCCACCCCTTTGACGTGGTTGAGGGTGAGTCAGAGATTGTTGCGGGTCACATGGTTGAGTACTCCGGTATGGGCTTTGCGATGTTCTTCCTCGCCGAGTACGCCAACATGATTTTATTGTCGGCTTTATGTACTATCTTCTTCTTAGGTGGTTGGTCGGCACCATTGGATATCATTCCATTCACTTGGATACCCGGTTGGTTATGGTTAGGTATTAAGACCTTCTGCGTGGTGTCACTATTTGTATGGTTCCGTGCGTCGTTCCCACGCTTCCGCTATGACCAAATTATGCGTTTAGGTTGGAAAATCTTTATTCCACTAACTTTAATCTGGTTCTTGGTTGTTGCCGTGTGGATGCAGACACCATTGAGTATCTGGAATTAAGGGTGAAATTATGAGTAAGTTAAAACGCTTTGTTGACAGCTTTATGCTGAAAGAGCTGCTAAAAGGGATGATGCTGACAGGTGGTTATTTCTTTAAGCCGAAGTTCACCCTGAAGTATCCATACGAGAAAACTCCAATGTCTCCTCGTTTCCGTGGTCTACATGCCTTACGTCGCTACCCTAATGGGGAAGAGCGTTGTATTGCCTGTAAGTTATGCGAAGCTGTTTGTCCTGCCATGGCAATTTCAATTGAATCCCATGAGCGCGAGGACGGTACGCGTCGTACAACACGCTATGACATTGATTTGACTAAGTGCATTTTCTGTGGCTTTTGTGAGGAAAGTTGCCCGGTTGACTCGATTGTAGAGACGCATATTCACGAGTATCACGGTGAGAAGCGCGGTGATTTGTACTATACAAAAGACATGTTGCTAGCGATTGGCGATCGTTATGAAGACGAGATTGCTAAGCGTCGTGAAGCAGATGCGCCGTATCGCTAATAGGTGGAGACCATGACATTTTCAACAGTTCTTTTTTATATTTTGGCCTTTGTGGCAATCGTCGCGGCTTCTCGCGTCGTATTGGCACGTAGCCCAGTAGTAGCTGCCTTGCATCTGATGCTGACGTTCTTCACAGCATCAATGTTATGGATTTTGATTGGTGCCGAGTACCTCGGTTTATTACTAATCATTATTTATGTCGGTGCGGTAATGGTGATGTTCCTCTTTGTGGTGATGATGATTGATGTCGTTCCCGAGAGTTTACGTCGCGGCTTCCGTACTTATTTACCACTCGGCCTAGTGGTTGGTGGTGTGATGGTACTGGAAATTGCTTCTGTTTTAGGGGCAGCGTATTTCGGTACAGGTGCACCTATCGCAGTGAGCTTACCTTCTTCTTATAACAACGTAATGGAAATTGGTAAGTCCATGTACACCGAGTATGGCTATGCTATTCAGGTGGGGGGTCTGGTTTTATTAGTGGGTATGATTTCAGCAGTCGGGATTACTTTACGTGACCGTAAGAATCGTAAGTACACCAACGTAAGCGAACAACTAAAAGCTAATCCTAAGGAGCGCCTACGCATGGTGGATTTAGCTTCTGAGTCGGAGGCTAAAACAGTGGTTGCTGGAGTTCAAGAGGGAGAGAGCAAATGACATTGACTTTGGCGCATTATTTAATATTGGGCGCAGTGCTATTTGCCATTGGGGTTTTTGGGATTTTCCTAAACCGTCGCAATATGATTGGCATCCTGATGTCAATTGAGCTGCTTTTATTAGCGGTTAATATGAACTTTGTGGCATTTTCTCAATGGCATCCGGGGGCTGATGGGCTACCGGATACTGCAGGACAGATTTTTGTTTTCTTTGTCTTGACGGTGGCTGCTGCTGAGGCTGCAATTGGTTTGGCTATTTTAGTGATGCTATTCCGTAAGATTAATTCAATTAACGTTGACGACATCGGTCGTCTACAAGGGTAAGGGGGTAAATCATGGAATCAACGTTATCTCCAACACTCTTGCTTCTTATCGCTCTGGCACCTTTGCTCGGGTCGATTTTAGCGGGTCTCTTTGGTACCGGATTTTTCGGTCGCCAGGTAACTCGCGCCGGCTCACATGGTATCACCATCGCTTTAGTGGCTTTTTCAACCATCGCCTCTATTTATGTGTTGTACCAAGTAGTCGCTAACGACGCTTACTTTAATGGCGCTATTTACACCTGGACCGTGATTGGTAATATTCCAATCGAGATTGGTTTCCTAGTGGATTCTCTGACTGCTATGATGATGGTCGTGGTGACTTTCGTCTCACTGATGGTGCATATTTACACCATTGGTTATATGTCTGATGATCCAGGTTATCAGCGTTTCTTTAGTTATATTTCACTATTTACTTTCTCCATGTTGATGTTAGTAATGGCAAACAATATGCTGTTGCTCTTCTTCGGCTGGGAGGCGGTAGGTTTAGTGTCTTATCTATTGATCGGTTTCTGGTACGAAAGACCAACGGCTATTTTTGCCAATATGAAGGCCTTCCTTGTAAACCGTGTGGGTGACTTCGGTTTCCTATTAGGTATTGGTTTACTCTTTGCTTATACCGGTAGTCTTAACTACGATCAGGTCTTTGCAAGTGCCAGCTTATTGTCTTATACCTATTTGCCGGGTACTGACTGGACCATCGTCACAGTAGCAGCGATTTGTTTATTTATCGGTGCCATGGGTAAATCAGCGCAAGTACCATTACATGCTTGGTTACCTGACTCGATGGAAGGTCCTACACCAATTTCTGCGTTAATTCACGCGGCAACCATGGTGACAGCCGGTATCTTTATGGTGGCTCGATTCTCTCCAGTATTCGAGTTATCAAATACTGCCTTATCACTGATTATCGTGGTTGGTGCGATTGGTGCCTTATTCCTTGGTATTCTTGGTTTAATTCAAAATGATATTAAACGTGTCGTTGCTTACTCGACCTTATCGCAATTAGGTTATATGACCGTAGCGCTGGGTGCTTCAGCATACAGTGTTGCCGTCTTCCACCTGATGACACACGCTTTCTTCAAGGCATTATTGTTCTTGGGCGCGGGTTCGGTGATTATCGGTATGCATCATAATCAGGATATTCGCTTCATGGGTGGTGTACGTAAGTACATGCCGATTACTTGGATTACCTTCTTATTAGGTACCTTAGCGCTGGTTGGTACGCCGTTCTTCTCAGGTTACTATTCCAAAGAGCATATTATCGAAGCAGCCGCTGCGGCTAACGTCTGGGGCGCAAGCTTCGCATACTATTGCGTACTGATTGGTGTGTTTGTTACTTCCTTGTATTCATTCCGCTTGTACTTTATCGTTTTCCACGGCAAAGAGCGTCATAACCAGTTGCCTAAAGATGATCCTAATTATCATGGTGACTATAAGCCCAAAGAATCACCTTGGGTGGTTACCGTACCATTGATTGCGTTGGCAATTCCTTCGGTATTGGTCGGTGCATGGGCAGTGTTCCCAATGCTATTTGGTGACTTCTTCGACGGTGTAATCTTTGTTGATGCGGCAGCTCACCCAGCGATGGCAACTATTGCATCTACCTTCCACGGTTGGATGGAGTATGCATTACATGCCTTTGTTACCTTACCATTCTGGTTAGTCGTAGCAGGCTTTGTGGTTGCGCTATATCTCTATGTGATTAGCCCGGGAACTTCTACCAAAATCTACAATGCTTTATCCGGTATCAACCGTATATTAGAAAACAAATACTACGTGGACTGGGTTTACGAGAATGTCTTTGCTCGCGGTGCTCGCGTCATAGGTAAAGGCTTCTGGAAGGGTGGTGATAAAGGCATTATTGATGGCTTTATTATCAGTGGCAGTACCAAGGCGGTTGGTTTCTTGGCGGCAGTTAGCCGTAAGTTCCAGTCCGGCTTCGTTTACCACTATGCCTTCTCGATGTTGGTAGGTGTTATTGTTTTAATCTCTTTCTTTGTATTGGTGCGATAAGATGACAACATTTCCTTGGCTTTCCTTATCGATTTTTGTACCGATAATTGCCGGTATTTTTGTACTCGTGTTCGGTCGTGATGACCGAGCAGAGTACACCAAGAAGATGGCATTGGTTGGTGCAATAGTCAGCTTTTTAGTCACCTTGCCGCTACTTATTGGCTTTGACTCAACCACTGCAGATATGCAGTTTGTAGAGAATGTGCGTTGGATTTCAGCGTTTAGCGCACACTATCACTTAGGTGTAGACGGTATTTCAGTCTGGTTTGTCTTGTTGACTGCATTCATCACGATCATGGTGGTGATTGCTGGTTGGAAGGTGATTACAGACCGTGTGGCACAATACATGGCCTCATTCCTACTTTTGTCAGGCATGATGGTCGGTGTATTTGCCGCTATGGATGGTTTATTGTTCTACGTATTCTTCGAGGCAACACTGATTCCGATGTACATCATCAT
>JAAYRZ010000177.1 GCA_012518515.1 Alcaligenaceae bacterium | reverse complement strand
TGAGATTGATGATGTGACTGTTACTTTAGCAGATAGCTTGGCTTTGTGTAATGAGTTAATAGCAACTGATGTTTTATGATTAATTAGCATTACAGATAACATATACTTAGATTTTAATAAGAGCTTTATATGAACCTATTAGTTTTGATTTAAGCAAGTAACAGCTTCATATGAATCTCTTGTTTTGTTATAATGAGGTAGGAGAATCGATATGAAACTTATACTTTTAACAGAATCAGAGCTGCTGACTCAGCTAGGTGGTCGTCTACGGGAGAACCGGCTACGTCAAAATATTACTCAGAAGGAATTGGCCCTACACAGTGGCGTGTCGGAGTCTGCTATTAAGAAGCTTGAGCATAGTGGCCAAGGTACATTGTTGAACTTTATGAAAGTTGTTTATGCGTTGCGTCTTGAGCAAGAGCTTATGGAGTTATTTAAGATAGAACCTGTCTCCATAGCGCAAATAGAGGCGCTTAGAAAACCACTGCGACAGCGTGCGACTTCTGACCTACCCAAGAAAACTAGTAAGTTAACTGATAATAACTAGAGGACTAGAACATGTTTCAACAACTAAAAAAAATGCATGTGAATTATTGTGGATGGGGTGAGGATTGGGAGCTTGGTCTATTAGTCGAGGGTGCACGACAGGGTAGCTATGTTTTTGAGTATAGTCAGCAAGCAATAGAGCGTGGCATTGAGTTTTCTCCCTATCAACTTCCCTTGAGTCGCAAGACCTATTCGAGGTTTGAAAGTTTTCAATTAAATATCCCTGGCTTTATTGCGGATTCGCTCCCAGATGGTTGGGGGTTGCTGCTAATGGACAGATTCTTGCGTCGCCATCATATCGATCCAAATCACATTTCTGTGTTGGACCGATTGGCTATGATGGCTGATGATACGATGGGTGCGCTTACTTATAGACCAGAACTACCTTTACCTGAGGATACGGATCAAAGTAATGAGATTAAAAACTTACTTCAACTTGCACAGGAAGTTCGTAGAGAAGTGGATGGGCAGGGATCGGAGGCTTTACTTGAGCTAATTAAATTGGGCGGTTCACCTCATGGTGCACGTCCTAAAGCGTTGGTTGAATATGATTTAGTTAACGATAGGATGAAAACGACCTCGTTTGAAGGGAGTATGCCGTGGTTAATTAAATTCCCAAGTTCTCAGGAAGGAGCTGAGGTCTGTGCTCTTGAATATGTCTATGCGAAAATGGCGGAAAAGGCAGGAATTGATATGCCTGAAGCTCATTACTTTAATCTTGGTAATGGACTATCCGCTTTTGGGGTGAAGCGTTTTGATCGAGTAGATAGCATGCGGGTGCCTGTCTTGAGCATGGCGGGTGCATTGCATGCAGATTTTCGTTTGCCTTCAATGGACTATGCTGATGTTTTGCGAGCAACGGCTATGATAACGCGCTCAGTTGCACAGCGTGAGATACAGTTAAAACGTATGATATTTAATATTCTTATGCATAATCGAGATGATCACACTAAAAACTTTTCGTTTGTATTAAATAAGTCGGGTCAATGGGTTGTATCTCCTGCCTATGACCTGACTTTTTCTTATGGACCGGGCGGTGAGCATCAAACATCGGTTGCGGGTGTGGGATCAGATATTAGCCGCAATGCAATTTTACAAGTGGCTGAACATGCCGATATTGATGCACCTACAGTCGATACAATCATTGAGGAAGTGGCAAGTGTGGCTACCGAGTTTTATCGAATCGCTACAGAACTGACAGATGATATATCAGCTGCTGAACTCAAAAAAGTTGCTGCTTGTATTAATCGTAATTTAGCGTGTTTGTCACACTAGTAGTCCGATCATTTGGTGTTTTTTTAATACATCTAGGCAGGTAGATAGGGGAACCTATGGTAGCCATGCTTTAATCAATGAAAGACACCTAACATGATGTTAACCGCAGTGGTTTTAGTTTGAACTCCACTCAGCTACTCAGACCTACCTCATTCCCTCCGTCCCCGCCTTTAACCAATCCAATAAATGCCGCACTGCAGGCCGCATTCCTCGGTGACCTAGGTGCACGGCATGTACCAGTCTGCTCGGTGGCTGAAATTCGGAGTTGACTCTCACTAGATCGCCACGGGCGATATCTTCTTTGACATAGATAGAGGGAATTAAAGCGATTCCTAATCCATTAAGAACGGCATGACGTACGGTGCTGATGTCGTCGGCGATAAGGCGTGGTTTTATGTGTAGCTTAACGGTTTGGCCATCCTCTGTGCTAAATGACCAGTTGGCCTGTCCATCCGTGCCGTTCCAAGAGATGGCGGGTATATGTTCTAGCGTTTGGGCAAGTGTCTCCTTAAAGCTTGGCTGCCATTTGGGGTGGGCAACG
>JAAYRZ010000176.1 GCA_012518515.1 Alcaligenaceae bacterium | reverse complement strand
CCCTTGGATGAATCCCATCAGCTTGCATCAAATCATCATTACCAGCAACTCCCTCTAAAAAGAATGGTAGCAATGGAATCTCATGACGCTCGGCCAAGCGCTTAAAATTATCCTCAAAAGCTTGACTGTAGGCAGTGCCATAATTAGGCGGAATTTTAATCCCAAACAACAAGGTATCAGCCCCTGCTTCCAAACTCATCACTACCAGACGATCTAGATTTCGCTCAATCAAGGTTGGAGGTTGTCCTCGTAAGCCATCATTACCTCCTAATTCAATAATCACGACATCTGGTTGGTGATTTTGCAACAAATTAGGCAAGCGACTAAGAGCCCCAGCCGCTGTTTCACCGCTCATGCTGCTATTAATTACCTCATGCTGTCCCGGAAACTTTTGCTCTAAACGCTGCTCTAAGAGACTGACCCAAGCCTCCTCGCTGCTCATCCCAAAACCGGCGCTGATACTATCACCTAAAATTAGGATGCTTTTTGCCTGCGCATTATTCAGCGTAATAAGGGATAATAGGCATAGCAATAAGCCGCCTAAAAGCGATCGGTTTAAAAACTTAATCATTTTTGGCTTCATTCTCTTTAAAAATTATCTCGTAGTTACTCGGTAACTGCGAACTAGTCACAGGGAACATTTTATGCTACATCAATCACTTGACATCGTGGTTAAAACCGAAGACCTGAATCATCGTATTCACACGCCGGAACGAGAACTACATGTTTTACGTGATATTAACCTTAGCATTGCTGCGGGTGAACAAGTAGCAATCACCGGACGCTCTGGCTCCGGCAAATCCACTTTACTTGGTTTATTAGCCGCCCTAGACAGTCCGAGTGAGGGTGCTATTTACTTATGTGGTCATCCTGTACATCAGCTAGAGGAAGAGCAACGTGCTGCCGTACGACTCAAGCACATTGGCTTTGTGTTCCAGTCCTTTCAACTACTCCCCCACTTAAGTGCCTTGGACAATGTCATGTTACCGATGCGTTTACTCGGCAGCTTTGACTTTAATACGGCTAAAGAGCGTGCTCTAGATATGTTAAAGCGAGTTGGTTTATCAAAACAAAGCCAACAAATCCCTAAGGTATTATCTGGTGGTGAACAGCAACGTGTTGCCATAGCCCGTGCCTTAGTCTTACGGCCGCAAGTGGTTTTTGCTGATGAACCTACCGGTAACCTAGATGGTGAAACAGCCGCCGAGATAGAACACTTATTTTTTGCTCTCAATAAAGAACAAGGCACCACCTTAATCGTAGTTACCCATGATTTAGCCTTAGCCTCCAAATGCCAACGTCGCCTCGACCTACAAGAGGGGCATCTCGTGGAAATAAATCACAACCTTGAAGCAATGGAATCGTAGCGCAATGAATCGTTACTTCTCCTTATTAGGACCTCTATTACGACAAAGCTCAGCCTCAGGTGCTTTACTGCTTGTCTTAATCGCCCTTTCTCTTGCCATTAGCGCAACTACTGCCTTACGCTTTAGTCATCAACAAATCCAGTACTCTCTGGCCCAGCAATCAGCTCAATTATTAGCTGCCGATCTAGCCATCAGCTCATCACGCCCAATTGACAAACGATGGGAAGCTTTAGCTCATGACGAAGGCTTAAAAACATCTAACTCATTAATGTTTAACAGCATGGCAATGGCCAATAATGAGTTTATTCTGGTCAATGTCAAAGCCGTCGAAGACAACTTTCCACTACGCGGTGAGCTCCAGATAGTAGCTGAGCCTCAGTCCTCAGACTCGGCCACAGACTTAGAGCCAAACACTCAGCTATCTGAAACGCAATTGCTCCCCGGTCAGATATGGCTTAGCCCCATCCTTTTTGACTTACTGAGGGTACAAATAGGTGATGAGGTTCTAATTGCTGATGCCAGCTTCACTGTCAGCGGACTGATACAAAAAGATAGTAACCAAAGCACCGGTTTTGCTGGCTTTTCACCTACGGTCATTATCCGTGCAGACGAAGTCGAACGAACCAACGCCATTCAATTAGGTAGTCGTCAGAACTACCGCTTACTCATGAGTGGTGAAGCTAGGCAGCTTGAAAGCTTTTTAAGGCAGCATAAGGAAACTCTCGCTAGCTTTGGGCCTGGAGGTTCTGCTGCCGATCTGGAGGTGGGTGCTTTACGTTTATTAAAATCAAGCGAAGGCATCTCACAACTGGTCGAACCAATGCACCACTTGCACACCTTTATGCAATTGGCGAATTTATTGACCCTTCTGCTGTGCGGTATTGCAATCGCTTTATCCGCTCATCGCTATGTCGCGCAAAATCAAGACCATGTGGCCATGCTACGTTGCTTGGGCGCCTCTCGAGCACAGTTGCTAAGAGCATTTATAGCATTGCTTGCGATCGTTGCCTTGACCGCAACGCTAATTGGCATGTTATTAGGCCTTATCTTTGGCTATGGCTTATTAAATTTAGTATCTTTGCTGCTACCACAAATAGAATTACAGTTTTCACTGTGGGATATTATTAATGGCCCATTACCAGTCGCTGCCCTGACGTGCACTTTGATGCTAGCAGGCTTTCTGATGCCTGCCATCTGGCAACTGAGCTCCATGCCGCCAACTAATGTATTACGCCCCTCTGAGCAGCCAATAATCAGCTGGCGACTCTTGGTATCAACGGCCCTTGTCAGTCTCTTAATTTTTTCTCTCAATATCAGCGATAAT
>JAAYRZ010000175.1 GCA_012518515.1 Alcaligenaceae bacterium | reverse complement strand
GAGATAGGGCGCTCTTCATAGAAAACGACCTCCGCTTCCATGCCCTCAACTAATACTTTAATCGCATCGCCTAAGCTGTCTTCCTCGATTTCGTACTGGTTATATTCTTCATCCATGAAGACGTACATCGGATCTGCAAAATAAGAATAGGTGCAGGCCTTCTTGTCTGGTACGACGACGTCGAACTTCTCATCGGCTTTGTAGACTGCTTCGCTGGCTGTACCAGTTAAAAGGTTTCTGAATCTGAATTTGACAACAGCTGAGTTACGACCTGATTTGTTGTACTCTGCTCTTTGTACTACTAGAGGCTGACCATCTACCATGGCTACGTTGCCTACACGCAATTCTTGTGCGTTTTTCATTATAAAAATTCTCCGGATGGAAAGATATAAAAGCTTTAAATCTAACCCTGCTAATTTACGCAGAGTGATTTAATTCTGTCTTAGAATAATAACTGATATTTTAGCTTTTTTTGAGGCATTGTTCATAAAAATTGATGATTTGCTGTGACAAGTCAGGAATTTTTCTTAAACGCTCAACAAGGTTTTCTTGAAAGTGCTGCCACTCCGTTGCAGTAGTTGCTTTGAAGGCATAGCTATTAAAGAGAGTAATAAACTCTGCTGCTTGTTTTGCGTTTAAACCATCATCAGCTTGGTAATTCCATAAGCGGTTTAATTGTCGTAGCCAGTCTGGTGCCTGAATACTATCTAACCACGCTTCAAGTTTGACTAAATGCTGTGCTTCTTCCTGAGGATAGATATGCCAAAGCATTGGCTTGGCACTCCAATGAGCCTGTACAAAGCTATCTTCACCGCGAACTAGATTAATGTCTGCCACTTGTAGTAAGCAATCATAATCTTCTTGAACTATAAAATTTAAGCGCTGTATGTAGCAGTTTGACTGTAGCCTGGTGGCTATGGATTCGAGCTGTGGTGCGACTGATTCAGCCAGTATAATCATCACCGCTTGTTGCGGAGGTAGTGCTTGAAGTAAGGCATTAAGTGGCGCATAGGGATAGCAAAATAGATTAATGACTAATGGTTTTTCATCCTGATAGTAAGCATATGATTCGGCAGGCAATAGTTTTTTTAAAAACTCATCTTGATGTTGAGGATTATCTATGGTTTTATGCTGACGCAGTAGACCGCCGGTCTTTTGAGTAAAACCAGGGAAGAAAAAGTATTTTGCTACGCCATTGGCTTGGACAGAGGGCTGTAAGTGAAAGTCTTCGACCCATTTTTCTGCACTTAGATATTCAAGGTTTAACCAGCACTGTGTATGACCTTTCATCGCTTCCTGATAAGCTTGGCTTAGATCGCAGCCAAAGGCCTCTATCACTAGATCGGCTGCTTGCCAGTCGGTGATTGCTTCATGCCAGTGTCTGATATCTACACCTTTTAGATGTTGTTGTGCGAGGTCAGGATTCACTGAGGGTTCGATTTTATGGAAGCTTTTGAGCTCATCGACCCAGAGTCGTATGTGGCAATCCTCGGGTAGGCTTTGTGCTAGACGCCAGCAGACGCCTATATCACCAAAATTATCAATAACTCGGCAAAAAATATCAATCGTATTAGGTAATAAACTCACGATTTATACAGTCCAAAAAATTAAGGCTTCGGAGCGTTTAGGTTCCGAAGCCTTATGACTTAGCTAATTGCCTTTATTAAAAAGCAGATTAGGCTTCGTCGTTAGCTAACACATCGCGTAAGACAAATGGCAAGATACCGCCATGTTTGTAGTACTCGATCTCAATAGGGGTATCAATTCTAAGAAGTAATTGTACCTCTTGTGAGCTACCATCTTCACGATGAATAGTTAGGGTGACTTCTTGTTGAGGTTTGATGCCGTCTTCGAGTCCAGAAATATCAAAGGTCTCATTACCCGTGATACCTAGGCTCTCAACGCTGTCATCCCCTTGGAATTGTAGCGGGAGGACGCCCATACCAACTAGGTTGTTGCGGTGAATTCGTTCGTAGCTACGAGTAATGACTGCCTTGACCCCAAGTAGCTGTGTACCCTTGGCAGCCCAGTCTCTGGATGAACCAGTGCCGTATTCTTCGCCAGCAAAAACTACCGTAGGAATACCTTCTGACTGATACAGCATAGCCGCAGTATAAATCGGCATTTGCTCTTGACTTGGTTTATGAATAGTGTCGCCACCTTCATATAAAGCACCATTGGGTAGCGGTGGAATCATTAAGTTTTTGATACGCACGTTAGCAAAGGTACCGCGCATCATGATTTCGTGATTACCACGACGAGAGCCATAACTGTTGAAGTCAGGTTTTTTGACGTTGTTTTCTTGTAACCAGACACCAGCAGGGGAAGTTTCAGCAATTGAGCCTGCTGGTGAAATATGGTCAGTGGTCACTGAATTGCCAAAAATAGCTAATGGACGAGCGCCCTTAATCACAGGAATGGCACTAGGGGTCATTGAGAAATCGTCAAAGAATGGCGGTTCAGCAATGTAGGTAGACTCGGGCCAGCTGTATACATCACCGCTAACGCCTTCGATCTTATTCCAAAGCTCACCAGGATCCTTGGCAATCTGGGCGTAGTTATCACGGTAAGCTTCTGGATTCATCGCATAATTAGATAGCTCACGGATTTCCTCATCACTAGGCCAGACGTCTTTTAAATAAACTGGGCCATCTTTACCCATGCCTAGAGGTTCTGTGTAAAGGTCGCGACGTACTGTACCAGCTAAGGCATAAGCCACCACTAAAGGAGGAGAGGCTAGGAAGTTAGCCTTAATGTGAGGGTGAATACGAGCTTCGAAGTTGCGGTTACCGGATAAAACGGCTGAACAGATTAATTCGTTATTGATAATTGTTTTGTTAAGTTCGGGAGCTAAATCACCGGCATTACCGATACAGGTGGTACAACCGTAGGCTGCTACGTCAAAACCAAGTTCTTCCAGATATTGTAATAAACCGGTTTCAGTTAAGTACTTGGTAACCACCCGAGAACCTGGCGCCAATGAAGTTTTAATTTTCGGGTCAACCTTAAGACCTAATTCCACTGCTTTTTTAGCCACTAGGCCAGCAGAAATCAATACGCTAGGGTTAGAGGTGTTGGTACAAGAGGTGATTGCCGCAATAAGAATATCACCATTTTTCAGTTTGGCATCGCGACCATCAATATCGTACTCCTCAGTTAGAGTATCTGCGTTTTTGTTAAAGCCGTCTTGTGAAGAGGACTTGGAAAATAGATCATCGAAGGTTGCCTTAACGTCCGTGAGTTTGATGAGATCTTGAGGGCGTTTAGGGCCAGCTACCGAGGGTACGATTGAGCTTAAGTCGAGCTTCAATAGCTTGGTGTAATTAATGTCCGAAGCGTTTGGCATGCCGAACATGTCTTGAGCTGAGAAGTATGCCTTGAAGGCTTCAACCTCATCGTCACTACGTCCGGTGTATTTGAAGTAGTCGATGGTTTTATCATCTACTGGGAAAAAGCCCATCGTAGCACCGTATTCGGGTGCCATATTAGCAATGGTGGCACGGTCAGGTACGGTTAAGCTGGCAGTACCCTCACCACAGAATTCAACAAATTTACCAACCACGTTTGCGGAACGCAGCATATTGGTAACAGTTAGAACTAGGTCAGTGGCAGTTACGCCAGGGTTTAGCTCACCACTTAACTCAACACCAATGACGTCTGGTGTCAAAATATATACAGGCTGACCTAGCATGGCGGCTTCCGCCTCAATGCCACCGACTCCCCAACCGACGACCCCGATAGCGTTAATCATGGTGGTATGGCTATCCGTACCAACTAGACTATCTGGGTAATAAATATTATTTTGGTCTTTATAAACACCACGAGCAAAGTACTCAAGGTTAACCTGGTGAACAATACCAAAGCCCGGAGGGACGACACCAAAGGTATCAAAAGCCTGCATACCCCATTTCATGAACTCATAGCGCTCACGGTTGCGCTCAAATTCGACCTTCATGTTGAGGTCTAGTGCATCTTGAGTGCCGAAGTAATCAATCATGACCGAGTGGTCGACGACTAGATCGACTGGTACCATGGGCTCAATTAGTTTGGGGTCATGACCATGTTTTTTAGCAACGCCACGCATGGCTGCAATATCAGCTAATAAGGGGACGCCGGTAAAGTCTTGTAAAACGACGCGCGCCACTACAAAAGGAATTTCCTCGATGCGTTTGGCATTGGGTTCCCAGTTGGCGACTTGCTTGATGTGTTCTTCGGTGATACGCTCACCATCAAAGTTGCGTAGTAGAGACTCAAGGACGATGCGAATAGAGTGCGGCAGTCGACTAACTTCTGCATCAATCAGGCGTCCGAGCTCTGGTAATGAATAATAAGAACCTTGAGCATTTGTCAGCTCAAGATTCTTGATTGTTGTGCTATAAACCATCTCTTTACTCCCTTTGATTAATTGGTTTAAGCTCCGAAGAGCTTAAAAAAGGATCCGAGAGTTTTAAGCCTCGGAATTAGGATATGTTTTTGATAAAGCGACCTAGACTACTAATGCCTTCCTCAATTTTATCTTTCTCAACCGTAACAAAGCTTAAACGCAGATTGTTTTTAGGGGCATTATT
>JAAYRZ010000174.1 GCA_012518515.1 Alcaligenaceae bacterium | reverse complement strand
GATATAGATGGTTGTCTAGTTCAGCCAGGCGAGTCAGTCGATGCATTAAGTGAGTCCATTGTTAGTTTAATTAATGACCCTGATCGAATAAGTGACTACTCCAAACGTGCAGTAGATATGCGTGACCGTTATAGTATGCGGCGTATCAGTGGTATGTGGAATGAGCTTTTTCAAAAAGTTTTACAAAACAAACACTAAAAGGCCTTGTTATGCAACCTATGGTTGTTCCTCAAGCAGGTAGGAAAATAGTTCTATTGATTAGTTCAATGAACGCAGGTGGTGCTGAGCGGGTGGCGGCAGCTCTTGCTAATAGTTGGGTTGAATTAGGGCACCATGTTCGTATAGTGCCTTGTTTTTCTCAAGGTAGTGGACAGTCTTTTTATCCACTCGACTCTCGTGTTGAGCTGCATTGGTTAGTGCGTGACCTACCCAAAAATAAATTGCTTGCTCGTCTTGCTAAACCATTGGTCTTACGAACAAATTTAAAAAAATGGCAGCCTGATGTAGTGGTGTCTTTTCTGACTAATGTTAATGTCACTGCCTTAATGGCGACTTATGGTCTGAAGCTTCCTGTTATTGTTTGTGAGCGGACTAATCCGCTCTCTGAGAACCATCTGTCTTTTGCTTTAAGAAAACTTAGAAAATATCTTTACCCTAAAGCAGCAGCAGTCATGATGCAGACTGAAGCTGCGGCTAGAGACTATGCGAAGCAGATGCCGAGTATTAAAAATATACCGTCTATCCCAAATCCTATTTCTTCAGCTTTGCTTGATGAGTTGCAGCTTATAGAGCAGGAGCCGCGGCAGAGTAAAGCACCTGATACTAAGGTGCTATTAAGCATGGGGCGTTTAGTGGAGCTTAAGCGTTTTGCTTTTTTAATTGATTGTTTTGCAGTGCTGGCCGAGGATTTTCCGCAATGGCAGTTGCATATCTATGGTTCTGGTCCTTTAGCTGATAAGTTAAATGAACAGATTCAGCGTTTATCCTTGAGTGAGCAGGTTATCTTAAAGGGTGCGACCAAAACTCCTTGGCAGCAGATGCGTGAGGCAGATGCCTTTGCTATGACTTCGGAACGAGAGGGGTTTCCTAATGTTTTATTAGAGGCCATGGCTAACGCGCTACCCAGTATTGCCCTTGATTGCCCATATGGTCCTGCCGAGTTGAGTCAAGAGGCTAAAGCCTGTTTACTAGTCCCTATGGCGATGGATGAGACTAATGCTAGAGATTATACAGAGGATACTCGTCGTGCTTTTATTAGTGGTTTGAGAAGTCTTCTTGAGGATGAGGCATTGCGACAGGGCTTAGCCGCAGAAGGGCAGCGTCATGTGCTGGAAAACTACAGCCAAGATAGGGTCTTGCAACGTTGGGAGCAATTATTTCAAGACTTAAATGTGCCAGCAACAGTTAATTCATCGCGGCACGAAGCATTGACTGTAGTGCATTTATTAAGTGGCTTAGGGCATGGTGGGGCAGAGTCTGTTTTGTATCGTTTAGTTGCTCATGCCCAGCGAGACAAGCATATCGTGGTGAGCATGCAGGATGGTGGTGTTTTTGCTGAAAAATTGGCAGAAGCAGGGGTAGAGTTGCGTTGTTTGAATATGTCGCCCGGCAAAATGACCTTGACTGATTTTTGGCGTTTGCGCAAGCTTTTAAAGGAGCTAAAACCAGATGTGGTGCAGTGTTGGATGTATCATGCCGATGTGATTGGTGGTTTAGCGGCTCGTCTTGCTGGTATTAAAACTGTGCTCTGGGGGGTTCGTAACTCCGGTGATAACTTGGCGCGCAGTAGCCGTTCTTCGTATCTTTTGGCCCGTTATTTTTCTTGGACTTCTTATTTGATTCCACGTCTAATTGTCGTTTGTGCCGAGTTGGCTGCTAAACGACATCGAGCTTGGGGCTATCAAGCATCTAAAATGCGTGTGATTCCTAATGGCTATGATTTGAGCCGATGGCAAGCGGTCGATGCACAGCTAAAAAAACAGTCTAGAACTGCTTTAGCGTTGAGTGAGACTGAGGAGGTTATTGGTTTTGTGGCGCGATGGAATCCTTTAAAAGATCATGCTAACTTGATTCTGGCTTTTGCTCAATTGCTGAAAAAGAGACCACAAGTTAAATTGCTACTGATTGGTGAAGGCTTGGATGATTCGAATGCTGAGTTGATGGCGCTGTTGGAACAGACAGAACTTAAGGTGGGGCAGCAGGTCTTATTGTTAGGGCGTCGTGATGATGTGCCGGAGTTGATGCCAGTTTTGGATTTGCATGTGTTGTCTAGTATGGCTGAAGGCTTTCCTAATGTCGTTGCAGAAGCTATGGCATGTGAGGTGCCTAATGTTGTTACCGATGTTGGTGATGCGGCTTTTATTGTTAACTCCTATGGCTGGGTCGTACCAGCACAAAACTCAGTGGCTCTCAGTAAGGCGATTAATCAGGCCCTAGACTTTTTGAAGGAGCCTGAAGCGAAGGAGTTTAAGCAACGATGCCGTCAGCGAGTCCTTGATAACTTTAGTCTAGAGAAAATGATTCAAAACTATGAGAAAACGTGGCGTGAAGCCTTAGAAAAATAAAAGTGTGTTTTCAATGAAAAAACTATTAATGGTTGTTAATAACCCAGCATTTTTTTTGTCTCATCGCCTGAATATTGCTAAAGAGGCGAAGTCAGAAGGCTATCACGTGACCATAGCGACGATGGATGGGCCGGCTGTAGAAACGATTAAAGCGCATGGTTTTGAGCATGTCGTGTTTCCGATGCTTCGTAGTGGTATGAATCCTCTCAAGGAGTTAAAGACTGTCTTTGCTCTCTGCAAAATTTTTAATCAGATTAAACCAGATGTTGTACATTTAGTGACTATCAAGCCTGTTTTATATGGTGGCATAGCAGCTCGCGTGATGCGGGTGCCTGCTGTGGTCTATGCGATTTCTGGGATGGGTTTTTTGTTTACTAAGGTGCGTAGTAAATTTGACCCGGTTAATTTGATTACTCGCTTACTTTATCGCTTTAGTCTGGCGCATACTAATGCACGTGTCATCGTACAAAACACCACTGATAAAGCGTTATTGCAGGAAATGACTTCCTTAAAAGATGAGCAATTAGTTTTGATTCGGGGCTCGGGGGCGGACCTGAAGCAATATCAATACTTAGCTGAGCCCGAGTGTCCTCCTTTTGTGATCACCATGGCAGCTCGTTTACTCAAGGATAAGGGGGTGTATGAGTTTGTGGAGGCTGCGCGTTTAGCTAAAAAAAATGGTAGAAATGATATGCTCTGGCAGTTAGCCGGTAGTCCTGACCCTGGTAATCCAGCTTCCATTACGGAGGGTGAGTTAGTAGAGTGGGCAGAGGATATTCGCTATTTGGCCGAGGTGGATGACATAGCTCAGCTTTATAGTCAGTCGCATATTGTTGCTTTACCTTCTTATCGAGAGGGGTTACCAAAATCTCTAGTTGAAGCAGCGGCCTGTGGACGCGCGGTAGTCACTACTAATGCGCCGGGTTGTAAAGATGCGATTGAACCAGGCGTCACTGGGCTTTTAGTAGATGTGTGTGATGCCAAGTCTTTATTTGAGGCGGTAAAGCGATTGGTCGATGATGCTGAGTTGCGCCAGTCGATGGGGCGTGCAGGTCATCAACTAGCACAAGAAGAGTTTGATGAAAAGCTGATCGCCAAGATGCAAGTAGCTCTGTATAAAGAACTACTTGCATCACAAGACTAAAAGGGTAGTTGCGCCTCAGGCAGCAAAGTTAAGATAGCTTCTCTAAACTCACTTTTAATGCGTTCTAGCGCCTCATGGCTTCGTGCTTCAAAGCGTAAAACGACCACCGGCGTGGTGTTGGACGCGCGTGCTAAGCCAAAGCCATCTGTGTATTCGGCTCGTACTCCGTCGATCTTATTGGTGCTAAGTGCGCTTGGAAACTCTGCTGATTCTTGTAAGCGAGAAATCAAAGCATGCGGTTCGCCTTCTTGCATAGGAAGCTTTAACTCTGGTGTTGAGAGATCCTTAGGTAGTGCTTCTAATACAGCATTAGGATTGTCAGTCTTAGAAAGAATTTCTAGTAGGCGTGCTCCGGCATATAAGCCATCATCAAAGCCATACCACCGCTCTTTAAAGAAAATATGACCACTCATTTCACCGGCTAGCGGCGCACCGATGTCAGCCATTTTGGCTTTGACTAAGGAGTGACCAGTTTTCCACATCAAAGGCTCACCGCCAGCGGCTTTAATTGACTCACCAACGTGTCGGCTACACTTGACGTCATAAATAATCGTAGCACCGGGAACGCGCTCTAGCACGTCTCTGATAAATAAGATCAATTGACGGTCTGGCCAAATAATCTCTCCACTTTTGGTGACGACACCTAAGCGGTCGGCATCGCCATCAAAGGCTAAGCCTAGCTCACAGTCACTATTAGCTAAGTGCTGGATAATATCTTGTAGGTTTTTTGGGTCAGCTGGATCTGGGTGGTGATTAGGAAAATTACCATCCACTTCACAATAAAGCTCGTCAACCTCACAACCTAGTTGCTCAAATAGTTTAGTTGCTGCCACTGCACCGACCCCATTACCACAATCCAGTACTACCTTCATGGGGCGGGCTAGTTTCACATCGCTACTAATGCGTTGAATATAAGCATCAATGACATTTTCTGAGCTTGAGGTTCCCACTGTTGCACTGCTCTCAGTGCCCATCAATGCTTGCATGTCAGTATATAGGGAGGTAATCTCTTCACCATAGATAGCGCGACCATCTAGCATGATTTTGAAGCCGTTATACTCTGGTGGATTATGGCTACCGGTAATGGCAACGGCTAGGCCGATTTGATGCTCTGCTGCTTGGTAATAAACCACTGGAGTAGGAACAACACCAATATCTAGCGTATTAATACCTTCTTGACGCATGCCCTGGTTTAAAGCTTCAGCTAAGTTTGGGCTACTGTGGCGGCCGTCGTAACCGATAACGGCCTGTTTAATACCTAGCTTGACCGCTCTGATAGCTAAAGCGCGACCTAGTAATAAGGCAAAGTCAGTATTTAACTCAGTCGGTACGATACCGCGAATATCATAGGCTTTAAAAACCTGGGATGGGAGTTTGAATAATTGCTTCACTAAATGACCTTTACTGTAAGAACACTACATTAGATGGCTAAAGCAGTATAATACCAGTACATTAGGATATGTCCGCATTTCATCTATTATTTAGGTTCAATAATGAGTTTAATCAATGATTTAATTAGTATCGTTGGCGCTGAGCACGTCTTGGAAGGAGAGGAAGCAGCGCCGTATTTGACTGACTGGCGAGGTCGCTATACCGGCCGTGCTCAAGCAGTCGTGCGCCCAGCCAATACTCAAGAAATTGCCGAGGTGGTCAAGTTGTGTGCCCGTTATGAAGTACCGATGGTCACTCAGGGGGGGAATACCGGCCTTTGTGGTGGCGCGACACCAAGTAATAAAGGTGATGCGGTACTGATCTTGACTACGCGTCTAAATCATATTCTAAATGTTGATACGGTTAACGATACCATTACGGTACAGGCCGGTTGCATTTTGCAGCAGGTCCAAGAAGCCGCGGCTAAGCAAGACAGACTATTTCCATTAAGTCTGGGTGCAGAGGGTAGCTGTACGATTGGTGGTAACTTGGCCACTAATGCTGGGGGGACTCAGGTGTTGCGCTATGGTAACGCTCGTGATTTAGCCTTGGGACTAGAGGTCGTTACACCTGAAGGTGAAATTTTAAATGGTCTCCGTAGCCTCCGTAAGGATAATACTGGTTACGATTTGCGTAATCTCTATATCGGAAGCGAAGGTACCTTAGGGATTATTACTGCTGCTACATTAAAGCTGTATCCGCAGCCTGTGGCAGAGTGTACTGCCTTGGTAGCATTCGAGACTTTGGAAGATGCTTTGTATATGTTGAATTATTCGCGTAAAGGCTTTGCTTCTAAGTTAGAAGGTTTCGAGTTGATGTCTGATTATTGCTTGAGAATTGTTAATGAGTGCTTCCCAGAGCAAACATTGCCCTTAAGCTTAGACCACCCTTGGTATGCTTTGATTCATATCGCCGATAGTGAAGGTGATGAGCAGGCTCGTGAGACTTTCCAGCGTGTCTTGGAGCAGGCTTTTGAAGACGATATTATTCAAGATGCGGTGTTAGCTGAGTCGTTACAGCAGTCACATGATTTATGGCATATGCGTGAGAGTATTCCGCTTGCGGAGGCGATTGTCGGTAAGGGTATTAAAAATGATATCTCTGTGCCGATTTCCAGAATTGCTCCTTTTGTGGATGATACCAATACCGCTCTACAAAGTTGGTATCCGGGCGTACGCCATATCATTTTTGGTCACTTGGGTGATGGTAATCTACACTACAATATCGGTGCGCCTATTGGTGAAGAAGAGGGTTTCTTATCTAAACAAGATGAGGCCTTTAAAATTGTCTTTGACAATGTGGTTGATTATGACGGTTCCATTAGCGCCGAGCATGGTATTGGTCAATTGAAAAAAGACATGTTGCCGGACTATAAAGATGAAGTTGAAATTTCAGTGATGCGCAAGATTAAGCGTGCATTGGATCCACTAGGCCTGATGAATCCTGGCAAGGTGGTCGATAGTGTGGATTTTGATTATTAATTCTTAATTCTGGCTATTTATTTTTTTAATGCCTATCAATAGTGAGTGCAGTAGCGTCTCATCATTGATAGGCATTTTTTGTGGCTTGACACTTTAGCGTCGCTGACAAGTTGTGCAGTAATAGGTAGCACGTTGGCCTTGGACAATTTTTTTAATCGGTGTTTCACACACATGGCAGGCTTTGTTTTCACGGTTATAGACATTCGCATGAATGTCAAAGTAGGCGCCTGGTTCGCCAGTGGCATTTAAGAAGTCCCTGAGGGTGCTACCGCCACTCTCCAGTGCTGCACTGAGCGTTTTTAAAATAGCGGAGTGCAGTCGTTCAGCTCTGTTTTTAGAAAGAGATTGCGCGCTGACTTTGGGGTTGATTTTAGCTAAAAATAAGCTTTCAGAGGCATAGATATTACCTACACCCACGACAATATCACCATCTAGTAGAGCTGTTTTTACTGCTTTTTTCTTAGATTTGAGCCCCTGATAAAGGTGCTCAACGGTGAATTCTTCACTAAATGGTTCAACACCGAGGTGATGCAGTAAACGATGGTTTAAAACAGGGCCATCACTATGTGGATGCCAGACTACAGCACCGAAGCGTCGAGGGTCATTGAGTCGCACAGTGATGTG
This sequence comes from Alcaligenaceae bacterium, assembly GCA_012518515.1. Classification (GTDB taxonomy): domain Bacteria; phylum Pseudomonadota; class Gammaproteobacteria; order Burkholderiales; family Burkholderiaceae_B; genus Oligella. Next base: position 545 of record JAAYRZ010000174.1, on the reverse strand, counting down.
ACCGAAGTCCCAGACGATATGATCGTGTTTTCTTAGGAGTTCATTGGCGTGGCATAAACGCATTGAGCCAGACATGCCTAAGTGGACTAAAAGTACACCGCTTTCGAAGTAAAAAAGTAGGTATTTACCTCGACGTTCACATTTTATTAATATTTGCTCACTCAAAATCTCCGTTAACTCAGGTAAAATGGGCCAACGGAGCTGGTGTTGATAAATACTGAGCTTTTTGAGGCGCTGACCCTCAATTGCTGGAGCAAGTCCACGACGAGTGGTTTCTACTTCTGGTAATTCTGGCATAATATTTTACTAAAATAGTTTATTAGATCTTCAGTTGAGGCAATTTTGTTTTTGCTAAAAAAAATTATAACGATTCTTACTCTAGCACTTTCTGTGCAGACAATTTGTCAGGCAGCAAGTGAGTATAGCCGAGAGTTTGAGTTGAGCGCATTTTCTGTCAATACTCCTCACTTGGTTTTTAAAGCCTCGGATGAGATGGATGCTATTGTGCTTAAGCCTTATGTGAGTGTAGAGGATATTTATCAACT
>JAAYRZ010000173.1 GCA_012518515.1 Alcaligenaceae bacterium | reverse complement strand
GGAAAACCCGAAGCGAAATCAGCATTACTCCGCACTCTTTGATAAGCCTCACTACCCATGGCGGGCTGTTGGTTCAGATTTGTATTATTATCCATGTGACACCCCTTCTTCCGAGCTATACATAGCGCGAGTAAACGCAGCTTCCAAATTTGAACCACCATAATGCGCCATAATGGCTTCTGTTTTATCTAAAGCGATTAGGTTACCATGCTTTAAAAAAGCCAATCGATCACACATGGACTCCGCTTCTTCCAAATAATGTGTCGTCAATAAAATGGTATGGCCCTTTTTGTTTAACCTTGAAATAAACTCCCAAAGTCCTCGTCTAAGATCGACATCCACTCCGGCAGTTGGCTCATCCAGAATAATTACGGGCGGACAATGAACTAAAGCTTGAGCTACTAACACCCGACGCTTCATACCACCTGATAAAGCACGCATATTTTCTTCTGATTTATCAGTTAAGCCAAGATTAAATAAAATTTCATCAATCCAGTCATCGTTGTTACGCAAACCAAAGTAACCTGACTGTAGACGCAAAGTTTCACGGACGGTAAAAAATGGGTCATAGACCAACTCCTGAGGAACCACCCCTAGTGACTGTCTAGCCTGTCGAAACTGTTGCTGAACATCATAACCCATGACTTTTGCACCACCTGCGCTTGGCCTAACTAAACCGGCCAACACGGAAATCAAGGTAGTTTTCCCCGCACCATTAGGGCCCAATAGGCCAAAGAACTCCCCTTCTTTCACATCAAAACTGACGTCATTAAGCGCCTGAAACCCCTCGCTCTCAGACTCCTTACTCAAAAGACGGCGCCACATCGAGGTATCTTTTGAGTATATTTTTGAAACATGCTCGAATTGAATTGCACTAGACATGATATTTAAGTTTCTTATAACGTAAGAAGTGAGGTTAAGCCAAAAGCTTAACCTCACTCTAATAATTTAACCCTATTTGACAAGCGAACGATATAGACACTAAGCGCCAAACAACTTTTAAACACTTGCCCTTGAGGACCACCTAGCGTCGGAGGCTCTGAATTAAACCATCAATACCACTACGATTGATTTCTCCGGCAAACTGATTACGATAATTTTGAATCAACCAGATACCCTCGACATTAACATCGTAGACTTTCCAAGTATTACCAGCCTGCTCCAGTCGATAATCAACGGCAACTGGGGTACTGCTAATACCGCCAATCGTTGTCCGTACCACCACATCAGCTGCAGTAGGATCGCCACGAAACTGTAAAACGTTAATTGTCGTATTGTCAGTTACGTCTTTTAAGGCACCACTATACGTACGAACTAAGGTCCCTTTAAAACCATCTACTAAAGCAGCACGCTGCTCTGGTGTCGCTTGACGCCATGGCTGACCAGTCGCTAAGCGCGTAGTCTTTTCCATATTAACATGTGGCACTATGTGTTGCTCTATCAAGCGATTAACTGCTGCAACATCGCCACTACGGGCTGCCGAGTCATTTAAAAGGCTACTCAACGCCTGATTAGCTATTTGCTCAACAAATGCATTAGGATGCACCGCCTGCGCCTGTGCAGTAGCAAATACTCCTAAACTTAATAATGTGGCTAGCGCACTGTGCTTAATCGTCTTCGTAGCAAAAAAACTCATAAAAATCTCTCCATAATCAATACCTGTTACTGTCTTAGAAAAGTCTTACTTTTAACTATTAAATTTTGAAATTGACAATAACTCTTTGATTAAATGTACAGCATTTATTGCTGTACATTTTTTAGCCTTTGTGTAGATATGTAACCCTTGAACTTAAAGTTCAGGATCATCATACTGCGGTAAATCACTTACTTGCCCTGCCGCATCGTCTTCCGGATCATCATACTGAGGTAAGCCGGACGAAGCACCTGCATCTGGGTCATCATAATCAGGCAAAGCACCATAAGATAAATCATCTGTCGTAGGTCGATATTTATCGATAGTTGGCTTCATGAACATATCTTCACCTGGACCATACCTACGATCATCTTCTTTAGTCCACGCTGGCACCTTGGTACCATCGGTAATTTCAGGCTGCTTTTTCTCAGCAACCAGTGCACGACGATTCTGTAAATAAGCATCACGCACAAAACTATACTTATCTAAAGCGATGCTATCTGCTAAATCACTAGCATCAAGTAAAGAAGCCCTAGTATCAATCGCATCAACCACAACGACTGGATTACGCAATCGGACATTATCAATACTCCATGGAGATAGGTAAGCAGCTTGCTGGCCAACACTATCAACGGCTAAACCACCTATATCACGGAAGTTACTTGAACCCCAGATTGGTAACACGACGTGGTTACCTTCCCTAACTCCCCAAACGGCCAAGGTTGTCCCAAAGTCATTACGTATTTTATGGGCACCGTTCATTGTGGCCACATCGATACATCCCCCAAGTCCAACCGTCGAGTTAAACAAAACTCGACCAAAGGTATTAACTGCGTCTAAGCCTCGCCCCTGCAGCATACTATTGAAACCGGACCACACGTCACCCAAGTTGCCAAAGATATTACCAATACATGTTCTGGCTGGGTTTGGCACTAAGGCTTCATACGTCAATGCAATGGGACGAAGTACCGCACCATCAATCGCCTCATTAACTTCAAACATAGTGCGGTTGTAACTTTCAAAAGGATCGTTAGGATCCGGGTGAGGCACAGACACGCAGGCCGATAAACTTAAGCCTAAAACTCCTACTGCTGTCATTCTTTTAGTAGCAAGAAGCATAATTTTCTCGTATGTTGATATTAATTGTTATTAAATTT
>JAAYRZ010000172.1 GCA_012518515.1 Alcaligenaceae bacterium | reverse complement strand
TTTTTGCTTAAGGATTTCGTTAACTTGAGCAGGGTTAGCCTTGCCTTTAGCTTCACGCATTACGCGGCCAACTAAAGAGTTAAAGGCTTTATCCTTGCCTGAGCGGAACTCTTCGACAATATCGGCATTAGCGGCTAGAACACCATCGATAAGGCTCTCAATAGCACCCGCATCGCTGATTTGCTTAAGACCTTTAGCGTCAATGATTTTATCAACGTCAGCATCATTTTCACCGGCCCATAAGGCTTGGAAAACATCGCGAGCCGCTTTGTGAGAAATAGTACCATCGCTGATACGAGTCACTAATTTAGCCAGACCTGCTGGGCTAACTGGAATCTCTGGCATACTTAAACCGGAGCTATTTAACGTAGCGTTAACATCACCCATAATCCAGTTGGCGATAGTTTTAGCGTTTTCAGGCTTAGTTTCAGCGAGTACTGCTTCAAAATAATCAGCAGTCGCACGATCGACAGTCATTTGGGCAGCATCGTAGGCTGATAAGCCTAATTCTGACTCATAGCGTTGGCGACAAGCAGCTGGCAGTTCTGGCATGGACTCCCGAACTTCTTGAATCCATTCCTTACTGACGATTAGAGGAGGTAAGTCAGGGCAAGGGAAGTAACGATAGTCTTGAGCATCTTCCTTGGTGCGCATGCTGCGAGTCTCATCTTTTACATCATCATAGAGACGAGTTTCTTGAACAATCTTGCCACCGTCTTCGAGCACGTCAATTTGACGCTCTACTTCATAAAGAATGGCGCGTTCAAGGAAACGGAAAGAGTTGACGTTTTTGATTTCAGTGCGAGTGCCTAGTTCCTTTTGGCCGACAGGGCGTACAGAAACGTTAGCATCACAACGGAAGTTACCCTCCTGCATATTGCCATCACAAACACCTAGCCAGACTACTAAGCTGTGTAGCGCACGGGCATAAGCGACTGCTTCAGCAGCTGAACGTAATTCAGGTTCAGTGACAATTTCCAACAGTGGTGTGCCAGTACGGTTTAAGTCAATACCTGTTGCTGAGGAACCATCTTCAAAACTATAGTTATCATGCAAAGATTTACCCGCATCCTCTTCTAGGTGAGCTCGGGTTAGGTTAATGGTTTTTAACTCATCACCCACCATAAAACTTACTTGACCACCACTGACAATAGGATGAACCAATTGAGAGGTTTGGTAGTTTTTTGGCAGGTCTGGATAGAAATAATGCTTACGCTCAAACTGAGAAAACTCAGCAACATCAGCATCAATCGCTAAACCAAATTGAATTGCCTTGTGTACGGCTTCACGGTTCATCACAGGCAAAGTGCCGGGTAGAGCTAAGTCATTTGCACAAGTATGTGTGTTAGGAGTAGCGCCAACAGCGGTGCTACTGCCTGAAAAAATTTTAGAAGCGGTCGAAAGCTGTGCATGCGTTTCTAGACCGATAACAATTTCCCATTTCATCTTTTATACTTCCGTTGCTTTGCGTGTGTGCCAGTCTGTGTGTTGTTGGAAGCGATCAGCAATTGCTAATAACTGTGCTTCATTAAAATAATTACCAATTAGTTGTAAGCCAATGGGTAATGGTTTAGCATCACTGCTGAAACCGCATGGTAAAGACATGGCAGGCAGACCTGCTAAGTTCGCACTTAAAGTAAATATATCGTTAAGCCATTCGCCTTTGAGATCCTTATTGTCACCAATAGAGCGAGCCACATTAGGACTAACGGGGCCAACGATTACATCACATTGCTCAGCAAAAACTTTTTTAAAGTCTTCTGCAATTAAACGACGTATACGCTGTGCTTTAACATAGAGTGCGTCATAGTAGCCCTCAGTCAAGACATAGGTGCCGATGAGGATGCGACGACGAACCTCATCACCAAAAGCTTCAGCGCGTGAACGTGCAATTAAGTTCTCTAGGCCATCAGCTTGCTCGGTGCGGTGACCAAAGCGAATACCATCAAAGCGAGACATATTAGAAGAAGCCTCAGCAGGGGCTAAAATATAGTAGCTAGAAATACAATCAGCCGTATGTGGCAGACTAATCTCAACAATCGTCGCACCTAAGTCCTCAAGTTGCTTAATCGCGGCTTGAACTGCATTGTCGACGTCGGGGGCAATGCCTTCGCCTCGGTACTCAACAGGAAAGCCAACCCGTAATCCGCTTAATGGCTTTTCGCCTGCAGTGTCAAATTGATTACGTAAGGTGTCGTACTCAGCCTTGACGCGACCTGCCTCGTTTTTATGAGCAAAACGGTTAGCTGCGCTATTAGAGTCGCGCTCATCAAAGTGGCTGATTAAATCCATACCGGCGACTAAGTCATCAGCATGACGAGCAATTAGACCTGCTTGGTCCATACTGGATGCATAAGCAATGATACCCCAGCGAGACACTGCGCCATACGTTGCTTTAATGCCAGTCACACCACAAAGAGCAGAAGGTTGACGGATGGAGCCGCCCGAATCAGAGGCGGTAGCTAAGGGAATGATACCAGCAGCAACCGCAGCGGCCGAACCACCTGATGAGCCACCAGGAATACGAGTTGTGTCCCAAGGGTTTAGGCAAGCACCAAAAAATGAAGTCTCATTACTTGAGCCCATAGCAAACTCGTCCATATTGAGTTTGCCGATGCTTACAGCGCCAGCACCACGAAAGTCTTCGACGACGGAAGCATCAAATGGACTTTGGTAATTAGCGAGCATTTTACTAGCAGCAGTGGTTTTCCAACCGGTTGTCACATAATTGTCTTTGTGAGCGATAGGAATACCAGCTAGTAAGCTTGCGTTACCAGAAGCAATTAAGGCATCAGCGGCACGTGCTTCGGCAAGACTAAGCTCATCATTGATTTCAATAAAGGTATTTAATTCTTTTAGCTGATTAGCTTTTTTTAAAGCTTCTTGAGCTAATTCAACAGCACTTACTTCTTTATTAGTTAGTGCTTGATTTAATTTGGCAATAGTAGGAAATGACATATTAACTCAATTAATTATTCAATAACTTTAGGTACGAGGAAAACGCCATCCGTACTAGCAGGCGCATTACTCATCAAGGCTTCACGATGCTCAATCGTATCAACTTCGGTAACGATGTCGTCGCGCAAACGTAATGCTACTTCTTCAACTAAAGAAATAGGATGAGTTAAGGGTTCAACACCTTCAGTGTCAATGCCTTTTAAATTCTCAAAAAGCGTGAATAAAGAGTTCAGATCTGCTTCGTAACGAGTTAATTCCTCGTCCGAAAGCTCAATTGCTGATAATTTAGCAATGTGTTTGATATCTTGATTAGATAAAGACATAGATAGTTTTGGAAAGTATTTGGTGCTTGGGTCAAATGCTGGAGTGTTACATCTTTGGATTTGAAGCCCAATCCCGTAGATTAAGAACCAGAATAAGTTATTATATGATATCTCAACCATTGATGTGCGCTTAGGCGTAACATTGGTGTGCAAGTGTGACTGCTAGCTCAGTCTAAGTGGCACGGCTTTTATGCCGTTATGTCACAGCTTTTCCTACACATTTAGCGCCTTTTTGAGGCCCATTACTGTTAGTTATCGACAAAGACTCTTAATCATGTTCGGATTCCTTAGAAGTTATTTTTCTACCGATATGGCGATCGACCTCGGGACCGCCAATACGTTAATTTATGTACGAGGTAAAGGGATTGTTTTAGATGAGCCGTCAGTGGTGGCCATTCGTCATGAGGGCGGACCTCATGGTCGTAAGATTATCCAGGCTGTGGGTCAGGCTGCCAAGCAGATGCTTGGTCGTGTCCCTGGTAATATCGAGGCAATCCGCCCCATGAAAGACGGTGTTATCGCTGACTTTACCGTCACTGAGCAGATGATTAAGCAGTTCATCCGTATGGTTAATCCACGTAGTCTTATTTCACCGAGTCCACGTATTATTGTTTGTGTGCCTTGTGGCTCAACTCAGGTTGAGCGTCGCGCGATTCGTGAGGCTGCTTTAGGTGCTGGTGCTAGTCAGGTGTACTTGATCGAAGAGCCGATGGCAGCAGCAATCGGGGCCGGACTTAACGTTTCTGACGCCAGTGGTTCGATGGTGGTGGATATCGGTGGTGGTACCACCGAGGTTGCAGTTATTTCCCTAGGTGGTATGGTCTATAAGGGATCTGTTCGTGTTGGTGGTGATAAGTTTGATGAGTCCATTATCAACTATATTCGACGTAATAAAGGCATGCTGATAGGTGATCCTACAGCAGAGTTAATTAAAAAAGAAATCGGCTCTGCCTTCCCTTCTACTGAGGTCAAGGAAATCGAGGTCAAAGGTCGTAACATGACCGAAGGTGTGCCACGTAGCTTCACCATCAGTTCCAAAGAAATTTTAGAGTCTTTAAGTGATCCATTAAATCAAATTGTTTCTGCGGTCAAAATTGGGCTTGAGCAAACACCACCTGAGTTGGGTGCTGATATCACCGAAAAGGGTATCGCATTAACTGGTGGTGGCGCCTTGTTGCGTGACATCGACCGTCTTCTACAAGAGGAAACCGGTATTCCAGTTGTGATTGCTGAAGATCCGCTTGCGTGTGTGGTTAATGGTTGTGGTGAAGCACTAGAGCACCTAGAGCGTCTAGGTGCCGTTTTTGTTAACGATTAATTAGTGCTTTGACTTATCTGCTTTTGTTTTGCAGGCTTCGGGATTCTAAATAGGACATTTTGAACTATCACAGAAAACGAAGCCTCGCATGGTTTCAAATTTTGTGCAATTTGCTTAATGTCGACTAAAAAGTCTCCCCATCTTTTTAGACAAGGTATTGCAAGCGAGGTTAAGCTATTTTTTCTCGCCTTGTTATGTATTGTTTTAATCATTGTTGATGCGAACTGGTCAGTTCTTGAACCGGTGCGTCGCTTGTCGTCGACTCTGATTTATCCCTTTCAGCGCGTGGCTATTTGGCCTAAGGCCGTGGTTGACAGTGTCTATGACTGGTCTAAGTTTGTGACTCATACAGAAGAGCAGATCAGGACGAGTGAGAGTGCTCGGATTGAAAATGCCCGCTTGAGTATGCGCGCCATGCAGATGGAAGCGGAAAATATACAGCTGCGCCGTTTATTGGGTGTTAAGGCCTCAGTTGAGGTGCCATCGGTAGCGGTTGAGGTACTTTATACTCCTGCTCATCCCTTTAAAGAATCAATCATTTTAAATAAAGGTGCCAATGATGGCATTGAGCCTGGGATGCCAGTCATCGCTGAGGGCGGTATTGTTGGGCAAATCCGTCGAGTGACTGCTAATACCTCGGAAGCGGCTTTAGTCACCGATGATAAAACCTCAGTGCCGGCTTTGTTGCAAAGAAATGGTATCAGGGTTTTAGTATTCGGTAGTGGACGGCCGGGGCAAATTGAAGTGCGTTATCTGTCACTTGATGTGGATATTAAGGTGGGTGATGAGTTAGTGAGTAGTGGGATTGGTGGCTACTATCCGGCAGGACTGATGATTGGACAAATCACCTCTATCGAAACTAATAGCGCTCAGGGTTTTGTACGTGCGATTGCTGAACCAAGTGCTCACCCTGACCGACACCGTCATTTCCTGGTCTTATTGCACTCACCACCCGAGGAAAGTGAAGAAAACCCACTTTTAGAGGAGTCATAGTGATGGTCAATAGAGAAGTTGGTCGTGAGCAAGAAAAACGAAGTCTAGAAAGTCTACGCCCATTGCGTGCGGTTCAATATACTTTCAATGCTAATCCTTATTATGTCTGGATTAGTATCGCTTTGGTCTGGATTGCCTCTTTGTTACCATGGAGAAATTGGGAAGGTGCACCTGATTTACTATTGGTTGTATTGGCTTTTTGGGGGGCTCATAGTGCGCCTGGAGTAGGACTGGTTGCAGCCTTTATTTTTGGTTTTATGATCGATGTGCATGATACGACGATTTTGGGTAGTCATGCTATTACCTATGTATTGACCATGTATTTTGTCTTTAAGATTCGTAAGACCATGTTGAATTTTGAAGTCATTGGGCAAATGGTCTATATGTTGCCCATTTTTTTATTGATACCGTTCCCAGAGCACCTATTAAATAGCTGGATGGCTGGGGCCTGGGGTGGTTGGAGCTGGATGATCGGTGGTTTTATTAACCTGCTGCTCTGGCTTTGTGTGCATTTGGTATTAAAACTGCCATGGCAATTGATTAATGATGAAGATGCCGTTGTTTAGGTTTTAAGAAAGCAGTGTATGTTTGATCAAAGACGACGAGTTAAGGTTGAGAAAACTAGAAATCGTTTGCGAGTTTTTGTCGCAGCGATCTTTGTGCTCGCTTGCTTTTCTATATTAATTTATCGTTTGTGGGTATTGCAGGTCGAACGTTATCAGGGCTTGTCAGAGCGGGCCGATCAAAATCGTATCTCTTTAGTGCCGATAGCACCTAAACGGGGCAATATCTATGACCGTAATGGCGAGATTCTGGCGCGTAGTTATCGTGACTACACCCTAGAAGTTGTACCTGGCCAGATTAAAAGTATTGATGCCATGATTGAGGAAGTGGGGAAGATTGTCCCCATCTCTTCTCTTGATATTCGTCGTTTTAAGCAACGCATGCACGCTAATACACGTTATGCCTCGATTATTTTACGCAGCAATTTAACGGATGAAGAGGCAGCGGCTTTTGCTGTACGTTCTTTTAAGTTTCCGGGTGTCAGTATTCGCGCCCGTTGGGTGCGTGAGTATCCTCAAGGTGAGTCTGCAGCTCATTTAATTGGTTATATCGGTCGTATTTCCGAAAGGGATTATGAACGCATTGAAGAAGAGGGTTTGGTCGGTGATTATCGGGGTACCGATGTCATCGGTAAAAAAGGCCTAGAGCTTAGTTATGAAAAACGTTTGCATGGTCAACCCGGTTGGGAGCAAGTTGAGATTGCTGCCTCTGGGCGGCCAGTGAGAGTTCTGGAGCGTAGTGACCCAATACCTGGTGATAATCTTCGTTTGTCGATTGATATTGGCTTACAACGTATGATTGAGGAGGTTTTTAATGATGAAAGTAATCCTCAGCGTGGTGCCTTGGTTGCGATAGATCCAAGGAATGGCCAAGTATTAGCTTATGTGTCGGCGCCTTCATTTGACCCGAATTTATTTGTTGATGGTATTGATGTTGAAAATTGGCGCCGTTTATCTGATTCACCTGATCATCCCTTGATCGACCGGCCAATTTATGGTGCTTTCCCCATTGGTTCAACTTATAAGCCCTTTATTGCCTTGGCTGCCTTGGCCTTAGATGCGCGCGATGCTAAGACAAGAATTTATGACCC
>JAAYRZ010000171.1 GCA_012518515.1 Alcaligenaceae bacterium | reverse complement strand
TTCCACTTGACGACGGTGAGTGTCACGATAACGGATAGCAGCACCTGCAATGGCAAAGCGATGTAAAAAGGCCTTACGTCCTTCTTCATCATCACATTTAAAATAACTGCCTTCTTTGTCTTTAAAATAAGTATCTAAAAACTCGTTGCTAGCTGTAGATGATTTTTTGGAAACCCGAAGTAGCAGGTGGTGTTCATATCGTTCTCGATAATCACGCATACGTTTGGGTAAGTGACTAGGAAGAATATTCATGAGCTGTTGAATAATATGGTCAGTAACGCTCCGTAGCCCAAATCTTTCAAAAAAAGCATCAATGCGACTTTTTAGTGCAAAAGCACTAGGAACCTTGGCCGTGCCGAATTTATTAATAAATAAAAAGCTGTCCTTGCCATACTTTTCACCCATATCGAACGCTCCGCGATGAATGTATTCACCAGCAATAGGCAGATCGGGTAATTGCGTCAGGAGATGGCGACGTATTTCAGTCAAATCGTCTGGATTATTGGAGCCGATATAGTAAACATCGCTTGGCTCTTTTTCATAGGTGTCTAAGCGCACAGCAAAGACACCTACCTTACCTGCTGAGCCGGAAGCTTCATATAAACGAGAAGGATCTGCATTGAAGCGAGCGGGGGTAGGGGCATCAATTTGTCGAACATGTTCAGCATAAGCAGGATCTGAGGCTGCACGTCCACTGTCATTATCAATGTCGGTGGCTTCATAAGAAGCTGACTCTAAACGACTGAGAATTTCTTCAGGTGTTTCACCTAATTCAATGCCCAGATGATTGATAAGTGTTAATTCACCCTGTTCATTAACGCTAGCATATAAGGCCATTTCAGTATAAGCAGGACCGCGTCGGACTAATGCACCACCCGAGTTATTACATACGCCACCTAATACTGAGGCACCAATACATGAAGACCCAATCACTGAGTGTGGTTCACGATCCAAGGGTAGTAGTTTTTGCTCTAGGGCATCAAGCGTCGCGCCAGGAAGACAGACTACCTGTTTACCTTCGTTGATCAGTTGAATGCCTTTTAAGCGTAAGGTATTAATTAAAACGATATCACGATCATAGTCATCACCGTCAGGTGTCGAACCACCTGTTAGTCCGGTATTGGCGGCTTGCATAATCACGATACAGTTTGCCTCAATAGCGGCTTTCATAATATGCCATTGTTCTAATAATGAACCTGGTTGAATAACCGCTAAGACCTTTCCTTCACCTGTACGCATACCCTTACGAAAGCGTCGAGTTTTACTGTCTTGAGTGAGTACATGAGATGCACCAACGAGTTGACGAAATTTGGTAAGAAGCGCTGTTTTGTCGCTTGCATTTAAGGACTTGGAAGTCATGCAGTCAACTCCTGAACGAGCAGGTCTGAGGAAATTTCGCTAATTGACTTGGCGCCTGTCAGTGTCATGGCGACCTTCATTTCTTTTTCTATTAGATCTAATAAGTTGCTCACGCCTGCTTTACCAGCGGTTGCTAAGGCATAGACAAATGCGCGACCTAATAACACGGTATCTGCACCAAGTGCTAGCATACGTACTACATCCAAACCACTACGAATACCGCTATCAGCTAAAATCGCCAAATCACCTTTAACCGCATCGGCAATCGAGGGCATAGCTCGAGCAGATGATAGGACACCATCGAGCTGGCGGCCGCCATGGTTAGAAACAATAATACCGTCAGCGCCAAAACGGACTGCGTCTTTAGCGTCCTCTGGATCGAGGATGCCTTTAATGACCATCGGTCCTTTCCAGAAATCTCTGATCCATTCTAAATCAGACCAAGAAATTGAGGGGTCAAAGTTATTGGCAAGCCAACCGATATAATCTTCTAAGCCTGTTGGTTTGCCTAAATAGGTAGAAATATTACCTAAATCATGTGGTTTACCTTTGAGACCAACATCCCACGCCCAGCTTGGGTGGGTAATGGCTTGAAGGTAGCGTCGCATTGCGGCATTAGGGCCACTCATGCCTGAATGAGCGTCCCTATATCGAGCACCGGGTGTGGGCATGTCAACGGTGAAGACTAAAGTAGAACAACCAGCTGCTTGTGCTCGTTCTAGCGCGTTTTTCATGAACCCACGATCACGCAAGACATATAATTGGAACCACATGGGGCGTTTGATGGCGGGTGCTACCTCTTCGATAGGACAGACGGATACGGTGGAAAGAGTAAAAGGTATTCCTTTTTCATCTGCAGCTTGGGCTGCCTGTACCTCACCACGGCGTGCATACATACCGGTCAGTCCGACAGGGGCCAAGGCCACTGGCATCGAAAGTTTCTCTCCGAATAAGGTAGTCTCTAGACTGAGGTCTGACATGTTTTTTAAGATGCGCTGTCGTAGTGCGATCTCTGATAAGTCACTGACATTGCGTCCTAGTGTGTATTCAGCATAGGCCCCTCCATCAATATAATGAAAAAGAAAGGGGGGGAGTTTGCGTTTAGCTGCTGCGCGATAATCACTGGCTGCAGAAATGATCATATTAATTTCTCCTTGAAGTCAGTCGCGTCATACGCTCCTGTCTAGCTTCATTGTCATCAATTTTTCGAACGGTGGTATCGACAAAGTCTAAGTGACTACCGATGGCGTCTCTAGCTTTTTCTGCGTCGCCTTCCATAATTGCATCCATAATGGCCTGATGTTGTCCTACAAGTTCTGAAAAGGTGTGAGGAACGGTATACATCTTGTGCCGTGCTTGGGTAACGGTTCTTTGCAAGAGGTCAAATAATCCCCGCATAATTTGTACTAACACAAGATTGTGCGAAGCTTCTGCAATGGCTAAATGGAAATGAGCATCTGCCTGGGAGGCGAGTTCAGAGTTACCTTGTTCTTGATAAAAAATAGTTTTTTCAAAACACTGCTTAATTTTCTCTTTATCGGCGTCGGTAGCACGCAATGCTGCATGCCAGGCAGTGCAACGCTCGATAGCATAACGGGCCTCAAGAACGTCATAGCGATACTCGGGGTCTTCACTAAATAATGAGGCTAAGGGTTTGACAAAACTATTGTCAGCCCATTGTTGTTCCAGTGCTGTGGTCTTCACATAAGTTCCACCGCCTTGACGGCTGTATAAAACCCCAGCACTGATTAATTTTTGAATGCCTTCTCTGATAGAAGAGCGGGATACGCCAAACAGTTCTACTAGTTTACGTTCTGCCGGCAAACGGTCTTCTGGTTGAAGATTTTGCTCAATAATATAGAGACGTATTTGTTCGGCAATTTGATCTGAAAGGCGTGTCGGTTTTACAGTCATGGGATCATCCAAGGGAATACATAGGCTTGTAGAGTTGTAATAATACCTATGATAGTGGTAAAGACTAGACTGTACTTAACTGTGAAACGGAATAAGTCAGATTCTTTGCCAACTAATCCAACGGCAGCGCATGCAATAGCGATAGATTGGGGTGAAATCATTTTACCGGTAACCCCACCTGTCGTATTTGCTGCAACCAAGAGTACTTCTGAAACACCAATTTGTTGTGCTGTATTCGCTTGTAATGCCGCAAATAAGGCGTTTGCTGAGGTATCAGAACCCGTTAGGAAAACGCCTAACCATCCTAGGAAAGGTGAGAAAAAAGTAAAGGCATCACCAGTATGCGCGAGTGCTAAGGCTAAGGTCGCAGAAAGACCTGAGTAGTTAGCAATGAAGGCAAAGGCTAATACGGTGCCGATAGAGTAAATAGGTAAGGCAAGATCCTTAAGCGTTTCACCAAAAGTCACAACTGCTTCTTTAGGCTTCATTTTTAAAAATAGAATCGTTACTAGTGCGGCAATCATGATGGCGGTACCAGTTGCTGATAGCCAATCGAGTTTGAAAACAGCGGCATAGGGTGTTTCTGCGGCTACAATCGGAGGCATTTTAGCGACTAATAAATCAAGGAATGGCACAGGAATAGAAATCACGAAATTTGCTAATGGACCATCAGGCGCAAATAACGCTTTAAAAGGCTTAATACTCCAGATGGTAACGGCAATCGTTAAAAAGATAAAAGGAGACCATGCTTTTACAATTTGCTTTATACCATAGCTTGTTTGTTGCTCAGTAATTTCTGGTGTTGTGACTGTGTCATCTGATGGTTGAGTCGTGCTTTCTGCTGTGTCAAAACGGAAAATACGTTTTGGTTGCCACACCTTAAGAAATAGAGTTAGACAAACCATGGCAGCTAAGGCAGAGGTAATATCCGGTAATTCAGGACCGATGAAGTTAGAGGTTAAATATTGAACAATGGCAAATGAACCACCGCCGACGATAACTGCTGGCCATGTTTCTTTGATGCCGCGCCAACCATCCATAATCCCCATAATGGTGAATAAAACAATAATCGTCAGAAAGGGTAGCTGGCGTCCTGCCATCTGACCAATTTCAAAGGAGTCGAGTCCAGTGACTTGTCCTGCTACGATGATCGGAATACCCATCGCACCAAAGGCAACGGGCGCCGTATTAACAATGAGACATAAACCGGCGGCATAGAGTGGTTTAAAACCTAAGCCAACGAGTAGGGCTGCGGTAATGGCGACTGGGGCACCAAAACCAGCAGCGCCTTCCAAGAATGAGCCAAAAGCAAAACCGACCAAGAGCATTTGCAAGCGTTGGTCTTCAGTAACGGACAAAATGGATGAACGAATGATATCAAATTGTCCTGTTTTTACAGAAATTCTATATAAGAATAATGCACCAATGATGATCCATGCGATTGGCCAGAGACCATACACAAAGCCATAAAGAGAGGCAGACAGAGCACGATCTATAGGCATCTCGTATAAAAATAATGCAACAGCAAGGGCTATCAAGACGGTAATTGTTCCGGCTACATAGCCTTTTAGACGTAGTACGGTAAGGGCAAGGAAAAAGAAAATAATAGGAAGAAGCGCTATCAGGCTAGATAACCAGATATTGCCCAATGGATCGTAAATTTGCTGCCATACATGCATGCTCTT
>JAAYRZ010000170.1 GCA_012518515.1 Alcaligenaceae bacterium | reverse complement strand
CTCAGCAGCAACTGGACATGCTGGACCCACAAGCCACTCCCCTGTTGCATATGATTCGCATTGCTCCCAATGAACGCGAGCAAAGCTTACGCGACTACCTCGGTGGCTTTGGCTTTATTGCTGATCAAGCCCTCTCAAAGGTCGAACCTTTTTCCGGTGGTGAAAAAGCCCGTTTAGCCCTTGCTCTTCTGGTTTGGAAAAAGCCCAACCTCCTACTACTCGATGAACCGAGCAACCACTTGGATGTAGATATGCGTGAAGCCTTAGCAAGGGCACTAACCCAATTTGAAGGCAGCATCCTACTTGTATCACATGATCGGCACTTACTCCGTAGCACCACTGATGAGTTTATGATCGTCGCCGATGGCAGCATCAGCGAGTTTGATGGCGACTTAGATGATTATCAGCAATGGCTTACGGACAAAAAGGCGACGGAACGCCAAGAATCAACCCTTGCCAAGCAACAAGATCGTTTAGCTACCACAGACGAGAGTACACATATCGACCGCCGGGCCCGAAGACGCCAGGAAGCTGAAGAAAGACAACGTTTAGGTATTCTCAAAAAGCCGCTGATTAAGGAACTGAAGCAGATTGAAAGCAAACTGGAGAAAGCGTCAGAAAGGCTTGAAGTTCTGCAAAAGGCTATGAGTGATGAAAACTTCTATAGCGATGAGAATCGAGACAATCGCATTGCGCAATTAAGTGAGCATGGGCAATTGGAAGCGCAGAAAAACCAGCTGGAGGAACGCTGGCTCGAACTCACTGAAGAAATCGAAAAAATCGATAAAAGCTAACAAAAACACATCATATTGGTATAAAAACACCTTTAATAAAGCACGCACTCAAGATTATTTGAAAATTTTTGTTTTACAAATCTAGTAAATATGGTATCGTTCAAGTGAATAAAATATTTAAGATTAAAGGTTAGCAAATCAATCTTTAATCGTTTTATTTTTAGCTGATATCCGTTTTTCTAAAAAACGTTGTAAAAGCTGATAAATACTAGTGAAAGTCATAATAGCCAAAGTGCTCAACGCTTGGTAAATTAACATGACTTATATTTTTGGAGGTGACCCTTATGCATAAAAAACTTTTACTTACAGCGACATTAGCCGTGTCTTCCATGTTTGCCACAGCGCAAGCAGAAAACCCTAAGTTTTTAAGTATGTTAACCGGTGGTACGGGCGGTACCTATTATCCCTTAGGTGGTGCAATCGCTAAGATTGTTAGCGACGAAACCGGCATCAAAACCGATGCTTTGTCTTCTAACGCCTCTGCGGATAACATCATCGCTTTAAATGACGGCGAAGCTGAAATCGCTTTCACACAGACTGACGTAGCAGCTTATGCGATTGATGGTATCAATAACTTCAAAGACCAGAAAATTGAAGGCATTCAAGCTCTTGGCTCTCTTTACCCTGAAACCGTTCAAATCATTACAACAGAAAAATCCGGCATTAAAACAGTCAATGACTTAAAAGGCAAAAAGGTTTCTGTTGGTGCACCGGGTTCCGGTACCTATGTGAGTGCTGAGCAGATCCTTGAGGTTTACGGCCTAAACATGAAAGATATCCGCGCACAGCACTTAGATTTCGGTGAGTCTGTGGGTGGTATTCAAGATGGCAATATTGATGCAGCCTTTATTACTGCAGGTACTCCAACCGGCGCAGTTGAGCAATTAACAGCCACTGCAAAAGTCAATGTACTACCTATCGACGGCGAAGAAGCTAAGAAGCTTATCGATAAGTACCCTTTCTATGGTGTTGATACGATCAAAGAAGGTACGTATGGCCTAGCCAACGACGTTGACTCTGTTGCCGTGTTAGCGATGTTAGTAGTACAAAAAGATCTTCCTGAAGATGCTGTCTACAACATCACTAAAGCAATTTATGAAAACTTAGATAAAATTGCACATGCTAAAGCAAAAGAAATTTCTTTAGACAAAGCATTAGATGGTATTGGATTCGACTTACATCCTGGTGCTAAAAAGTACTATGAAGAAAAAGGTTTAGAAGTTAAATAATTAAAAACATCTATTCCAATTAAAAAGTCGATAACAATAGTTATCGACTTTTTTTGAATACTATGCCACAAATCGTTTTTAGAAAAAAACAAACTTTTATCGGGATAGTAATTATCCTACTTGTAATTTTTACTACATTAGTAATAATAAGAGCATTATCTCATCAACCCGTATTAGTTTTTTCTGACCGCAAGACACAAGAAATAGAAGCTCTTTTACCTATTGAACCGGGCAATCGATTCAGTATTATTTTTGTTCATTCGATACACCATAAAGATGTTGTTGAAATATACCGCGTCAATGAACAAAATGAGATTGAACAAACAGACATTATTTTTGAAGAATTTGGAATAGGTATGCCATCAAATGCACCACCCGGTGCTCAGTTTGTCACTGAAAATGGCAAATACCACATCAAAAACCTAAACTTAATAATGCCTTCTATGATTATCCGAAATGGCAAAACAGTATCTAAGCATCGTCTTGTGTGGTTCGATAAAAATGACCAAGCGCACCAAGTGTATTTTAATGATTACTTTAGACCCGGCGCTTGGTTAGAAATTAAGGTTAAAAACTTACCACGTTATTTTTTATGGAAGGAGCCATTAATTCATGACTCAAAAATATCCAAACAAACCCACTGATCCTGATAAGGCACGAGACGTTGACTTTACTGAAGAGGCAGAGCTAACCCCTGAAGAGCATGCAGCGTTATTAGAACAGTTTGATGTCGAATCACGTACCCGCCACCTAACCGGAATCATGGCAGGTATTGTCTTTGTCGCGTTAATTAGTTTCTCATTATTCCAAATTTACACTGGCGTCTTTGGGCAATTTACAGCATACATCCAACGTACAGTGCATTTAGGCTTCGCCTTATCGCTCATTTTTTTCTTGTTTCCGGCCAAACGCGGGACAGCAAGAAATCACGTCCCTTGGTACGATTTAATTTTAATTTTACTGGCGATTTTTGTTTGTGGCTATTGGCCAATGTACTACGAGACACTCGTTCGACACATTGGCACCATTACAGGCGCACAGCTCGTGATTGGTTCGCTAGCTATTTTGCTGACACTCGAAGCCACCCGCCGCGCCGTAGGACTGCCTATTGTCATTATTTCAGTTGCGTTCTTGTTATATGCCTACTTCGGTCAATCGATGCCCGGCATGTTTGCCCACCGTGGTCTCACAGAGCACCAACTGGTTAAAGCCATGTTCTTTACCACAGAAGGTATTTTAGGCACCCCATTACAAGTATCCTCTACCTACATCTTCTTATTCTTACTCTTCGGATCATTTTTAGTGCAGACCGGGGTAGGAAATTACTTTAACGACTTAGCAGTGTCTATTGCAGGTAAGCGAGTTGGCGGGCCTGCAAAAGTCGCCGTATTCTCGAGCGCCTTACAAGGTACTATCTCAGGTAGTTCGGTCGCTAACGTAGTCACTACCGGTTCCTACACCATACCTATGATGAAAAAGCTTGGGTATAACAAAAACTTTGCAGGTGCAGTCGAGGCTGCAGCGTCTACCGGTGGACAAATTATGCCACCTATTATGGGGGCAGCGGCATTCCTGATGATCGAGTTTGCCGGCGTTCCCTATTGGGATATTGCTAAGGCAGCCACTATTCCGGCCCTACTATATTTTTCAGGGATTTGGATCATGACCCACCTCGAAGCAAAACGCACCGGGTTACTTGGACTTCCTGACGATCAGATCCCTAAAATGAAGGTTGTTTTAAAACGTATGCATTTGCTTTTACCGATCGTTATTATTGTCCTACTGCTTTTTAAAGGCTTTAGTATTGAAAGAACGGCATTATTAGGTATTGTTTCGGCGATTGTTGTATCTTTATTCCTCAAAGACACGCGCATTACTCTTCCGAAAATCATTGAAGCACTCACCTCCGGAGCTCGTACAGCACTGGGTGTAGCGGCTGCATGTGCGTGCGCAGGGATCATTGTCGGTGTCGTCACAAAAACAGGCTTAGGCTTAAAAATGGGTAATGGCTTGCTAGATATGGCCGGCGTACTGGCATCCGGCAATTTGCAGCTCCAAATTTTACTCACCCTCATGTTTACTATGGTGACGTCTTTAATTATCGGGATGGGTTCACCCACAACAGCTAACTATATCATTACATCAACCATTGCCTTACCTGCCATTGTTGCCATTAATCATGTGTTGCCTGCTAACGAAGCAATTCCTATTTTGGCGGCACATATGTTTGTGTTTTATTTCGGTATTGTCGCAGATATTACACCACCAGTGGCTTTGGCAGCCTTCGCCTCGACAGGGATTTCAGGCGGTGCTCCTATTCGCACAGCGGTTAACGCCACCAAACTAGCGATTGCGGCATTTATTATTCCGTACATGTTCGTCTTCCAACCACAGCTATTATTAATTGATACTAACTTTGTTGAAGTGATCATCATGTTAATAACAGCGATTACGGGGATGATTGCCATCGGTGCCGGATTAATCGGTTATTGGTATTTTAAATTGAATCCAATCCTGCGACTTATTTCTTTGGTTGCCGGTATTTGCTTAATGTATCCTGGTAGTTATACAGATATTATTGGCGCAATTATCTTTGTGATTCTAGTTACTTATCAACTAGTACGTATCAAAGCTAATCCGGCACTTAAAAACAGCTAAAGATCATTTAATAACCTTTAGCTACGCTCTACATAAAACACCCCCGGAAAATTAACTTTCCGGGGGTATTTTATGTAGAAAAACGACAGCATTAAGATCAGACTCTTAAAGGAGCTTGCCCAAGTGCCAGCTCCGACATAAATCGCTGCATTTTGACCGGATCTTT
>JAAYRZ010000169.1 GCA_012518515.1 Alcaligenaceae bacterium | reverse complement strand
CATCAAAGAAGTCGACATTGTCTTCGCCTAATACATCACGAATATCGTATTCGGTGATCTTGCTCGGATAGCGCCACTTGCGATTAGCAATAATTTCAGCCGTAGGTACTTTGGCCTGGTTAATAGCGCCCCAAGTACGACCTTTTTGAGCTTTAGAGGTGATTTCCTTGGAGGCAGCAACTAACGAATCACAGCCTAAAATAAGGTCTGCTTCGCCGATGCCGATACGTGTGGCGTAGAGGTTTTCCGGTGCATAACCAATTTGGATATGACTGATTACGGCACCCCCTTTTTGGGCTAATCCTGTGATGTCGAGAACATGAACTCCTTTGTTTTCTAGGTGTGCTGCCATCCCTAAGATGGCACCGACAGTGACGACTCCTGTGCCACCAACCCCTGGAACCAGAATGTTATAGGCACGGTTGATGGTTGGTAATTCTGGTTCTGGCATATTTTTGTCCAACGCTGGGATATTAGCCCCATCAATTTTAGGTTTGATCATCTCAGCGCCTTCGGCTGTGACAAAGCTTGGACAGAAACCTTTCAGGCAGGAAAAGTCCTTATTGCAACTAGATTGATTAATTTGTCGTTTGGTGCCAAGAGGAGTTTCGTAGGGCTCGACAGAAAGACAATGCGATTTTTCACTACAGTCGCCACAGCCTTCGCAAACCTCGTCATTAATAAATACGCGGCGTTGTGGATCTGGATAAGTGCCGCGCTTACGGCGACGACGCTTTTCAGTGGCACAGGTCTGGTCATAAATGATGATGGTTGTGCCTTCTACCTGACGCAACTCCTCCATGACGGCATCATAGTCATCACGGTGATAAACCTCGGGCGTATTTACAAGAGAAACACCTTTGTATTTTTCAGGTTCATCACTAACAATAACGATTTTTTTAACCCCTTCAGCAACTAAGGTGGCATTAATCATCGGCACGGTTAGCGTACCATCAACCGGTTGACCGCCAGTCATGGCGACCGCATCATTAAATAAAATCCGATAAGTGATATTGGCTTTAGCAGCGATGGCTGCGCGTATAGCAAGGATGCCAGAGTGGAAGTAAGTCCCGTCACCTAAGTTAGCAAAAATATGCTTGGTCTTTGTAAAGTGCTGCTGACCAATCCAGGTGACACCCTCACCACCCATTTGTGTGAAAGTCTCTGTGTTGCGATCCATCCAGATGGTCATGTAGTGACAACCAATGCCAGCAACAGCACGTGAGCCCTCAGGTACACGTGTCGAGGTGTTGTGTGGGCAGCCTGAACAGAACCATGGTTTGCGCTCTGCGACGACAGAAATACGTTGACCGTCTTTTTCTTTGGCCCGAATAATGGCTAAACGAGCTTCAATAGTAGCTCGAATTTCAGCAGGAAGTTCACGCTTTAGTAAGCGCTGAGCAATGGCCTTGGCAATAATGGCTGGAGAGAGCTCACCATTAGGTGGGAGTAACCAAGGGCCACGTGGTACAGACCACTCACCACCGCCATCACGTTTAGCACCGTACTTGCCATACACTTCTGGACGCACATCATCACGCCAGTTATAGAGCTCTTCTTTGATAGCGTATTCTAAGATCTGGCGCTTTTCCTCAACCACGAGAATCTCATCAAGACCGGTCGCAAATTCACGAGCCCCCTGAGCTTCTAACGGCCATACACAGCCTACCTTGTAAAGACGAATGCCTAGCGTTGCGCTGCTTTCTTTGGTCAGACCCAAGTCAATGAGGGCTTGGCGTACATCTAGGTATGCCTTACCAGCCGTCATGATGCCGAATTTAGCATTAGGGGAGTCGATAACAATGCGGTCGATTTTGTTGGCACGCACATAGGCTAATGCCGCATACCAACGATAGTTATTGAGGCGCTCCTCTTGAGCCAGAGGAGTATCTGGCCAGCGAATATTTAGACCGTCTTCCGGAAGCTGGAAGTCTTCGGGGTAGACTGGTTGTACACGATTAATATCTACATCGACAGAAGCACTGGACTCAACCACATCGGTGACACACTTCATGCTAATCCAGAGTCCGGAATAGCGGCTCATGGCCCAACCATGAATCCCAAAATCTAGATACTCTTGTACTGTGGAAGGGTAGAGTACTGGGATACCGGCAGCCTGTAGAATATGCTCTGATTGATAGGCTACGGTAGAAGACTTGGCGCCGTGGTCATCACCAGCGATTAATAACACACCCCCATGCTTAGAGGTGCCAGCGTTATTAGCATGTTTAAACACATCCATGGAGCGATCGAGGCCTGGACCCTTGCCGTACCACATAGCAAAGACCCCCTCACGGGTAGCGTCAGGAAATAGATTTAATTGCTGTGTGCCCCAGACACTAGTTGCAGCTAGGTCCTCATTAAGACCTGGTTGAAACACGATATCATGTGCGTCTAAGTGCTTTTGTGCATTCCAGAGGGCTAAATCGACATTACCCAAAGGGGAACCGCGGTAACCGGAAATGAAGCCGGCTGTATTAAGGCCATCCTGCTGGTCACGCTGCTTTTGAATCAGCGGCAGTCTCGTCAAGGCCTGTGTACCATTCATGAATACACGACCTGAGCGGGCTGTGTACTTGGTATCCAAAGTGATGTCTTCGTGGCCAGGAGCTAAGAAATTTGTTGTTGAGTTAGTCTCAGCAACTCCGGCCTGCAGATCTACCGTTGAGGTAGCTTTATCAAACGGATTGTTAATTGCTTTATTCATCCGTACAGTCTCCTAATTATGATTTACGCAAGGGGGTAGGTATGCGCTTTTAATCGTTGGCATCTTGTGAACGCCTACGTTATATTATGCTCTAATGTAGGATATTTTTTTATTAGGGTTAAGCCGATAAGGTATAGATGAGTTACTGCTTGTATCTTATTAAGGCACGATATTACACGCTTAAGAAAAGGTTTTTGAAGTGAATAGGTTGAAGACTAAATTATCAGCTTTGCTGGAATGGATTAATCGTCGCTGGATTTTAACTACGATGATTTTGACGATCGTTTTCTGGATTATTAGCAGTAATATTTTAGTCGGCTTTATAGTGGCCTTCTTTTTTGTCGTCTTCTTAATTATGATTTATGCTTTGCTGCAATTGAATCAGTCCAAGGGTGAAAAATAAAATAGGCTCCGAAAATTAATTTTCGGAGCCTATTTTGAGTCGACTTAAGCGATTATGCTTAGAAGCGTTCGGCAATCACTCTTAAGATACGAGCACCTGTATTGGTGTTTTCTGCTTCGCCTTCCTGATTGAAGACAGAAATAACTGAACCGTTAGCCTGAGGTGTGATTTTCACCGTGTAGGGGATTGGCGTGATGTTACCGTCATCGCCCCATAAGCGGCTTAGGAAATTACCCGCTTGACGCTTTTCACCTGTATCGGTGTCTAGATAGCGAATTACATAGGTGCCGTCTGATAAGCTTGAGTTATCAATAGTAAAACCAGCACTATTGAGTGCGCTACCAACACGACGCCACGTGTCATCAGCAGGGTATGGAGAGCTTAAGGCGGTTTGACCATCGACCACACTTAGCTCCTGAGCGACAGCTGCTGGTGCACTAACTACCTGTGCATTGCGAACTGCATTACGTGCTTGCTCTTCCTGTGCGCCTAGGAAAGCCATAAGGCGCGAAAGCATCACTGCGTTTAGGCCTGGATCTTCATCAGCGGGTAACCACTTGAAGGTCGTACCATCACGATCCATCGCAGTTTCCACCATACGCTGGTGATTAATATAGACTTCGGTGGTGTCACCATGACGCTCTAAACGTGTTGTAAAGCGTTCACGCTCACCACTGTCGGAAACCATATCAACAATTGAACCTAAAGCGCGGCGTAAGAAGTTACCGGGGATCTTAGCGCGGTTTTCTGCCCAGTCGGTTTCAATAATACCAGCTTGTGGATTATCGCGGTTAACCGTGAAGCCCTCGCTACTCCAGAAAGAGATCAGGCGTGGGTAAACTTCGTTAGGATCTGCATTAAGCTGTAACCAGCGAGTATCACCACTACGCATGACCTGCATACCAGCAACCTCAGGGAGGACATTTAAGCCGCCCTGATTAGCAGCAGCTGATTGCTCCTGTGCTTCATTGTATGCAAGCGCTGAGGCGGTGCCTCCAGTGATGTCGTATTGTGGGGTACTAATCTGGGCATCAGATAAATCAGGCGGTAAACTCAAAGGGTCGCCACGAACCGTACTTTTATAGTCAACTTGCTCTTGACTGAGTAAGTCATCGACACTACTGCAGCCAGCTAATGCGACAGTAGCACCAACTGCTAATGCCAAGAAACGAAATTTATATTGCAGTGTTAGCATTTATAGTGATTCCTCATGGAATGGCTTTTTTAATTAAATTAAATCAATTTCTTTTAGTGCTGCGTCGACTAACTTTTTGGTTGTGTCTGACGGCTCAACTAATGGTAAGCGGTAGCCTAATTCGGTCTTGTTCATTTTAGCTAAAGCGTACTTGACAGGAATAGGATTGGCTTCGGCAAAAAGAACTTTATTAAGAGTTGAAAGCTTAGCATTAAGTTCGCGAACCTTGGCGATATCACCCTCAAGGGCTGCAAAACATAGTTCATGCATCAAGCGGGGGGCTACGTTGGCTGTTACGGAAATATTGGCTTGACCACCTAATAAGATGAGAGCAGCAGCAGTAGGATCATCACCACTGAGGATCTGGAAGTCAGCTGGTTTGTCCTTCATCAGTTGGCCAAGGCGAGAAATATCACCAGTAGCGTCCTTAATGCCGATAATGCCGGGTACCTCGGCTAAGCGAAGTACGGTCTCATTTGACATGTCAGCCATGGTGCGACCAGGCACGTTATATAAAATAATCGGTAAGTTACTGTTTTCAGCAATGTATTTAAAATGCTGATATAGCCCTTCTTGGGTTGGTTTGTTGTAGTAAGGAACAACCGATAAACCGGCTTGAGCGCCTGCTTTTTCTGCTTCTTGAGTCAGGTGTAAGGCTTCTTTGGTGGAGTTGCCACCAACGCCTGCAATAATAGGAATACGGCCATCAGCAAACTCTACAGCCGTTGAGAGTAAAGCTGCATGCTCTTTAAAATCAATGGTTGGTGACTCACCGGAAGTGCCGATAATCACTAGGCCGTCACTTTGTTCTTGTACATGCCAATCTACCAGTTTTTTAAATGCTTCATAATCTACTGAGCCATCAGGGAGCATCGGGGTGACTAGTGCCGGAATACTACCCCTGAAAACCGGGTAAGAGTTGCTTGACATAATTACATCCTTAAATAACAAAACGTCTGAAACTGACTATTAGTCTTAACACCTTAGTTTACATTAAAAAAACATCTTCAAATGCAGAATAATAGGGCACAGGCTAATAACAAATTGTTAATTAATGTGCCCTAATATAGATAGCTTGAGCTTTGAAGTGAGTTTATAGGCCGATAGTGGCAGGGTCACCCGAGCCGCGACGAACAATTTCGGCTGGGTTTTGGGTCAGGTCAATGACTGTGGTACCGACACCGGAGCAAGGTCCTGCGTCAATGATACCGGCTAATTCTTTTTGATAGTCCGCTTGAAAATCATCAGTA
The DNA here is from genome assembly GCA_012518515.1 of Alcaligenaceae bacterium. GTDB lineage: Bacteria > Pseudomonadota > Gammaproteobacteria > Burkholderiales > Burkholderiaceae_B > Oligella. The sequence goes on along the minus strand of JAAYRZ010000169.1, from coordinate 3,900 downwards.
TTAGTGAAGGGTTCAGTCTCTCCGGGTGCTATGAAGGTGGTAGCTAATAAAGGCTCCCCCACCGTTTCTAAAAACATGAGAGCAATCTTGTGCTCGGGAACGCGGATGCCGATGGTTTTGCGTGAGCGATGGTGCACTCTTCGAGGTACATCCTTAGTCGCTTCTAAAATAAAGGTCCAAGGACCGGGTGTGGCCGTTTTGAGTAAACGGTACTGTTGATTATCTACCTGAGCAAACTTGGCGATCTCTGAAAGGTCGCGGCAAAGCAGGGTTAGATGGTGACGATCGTCCAAACCTCGTAGAGCGCGTAACTTATCAGCAGCATCTTTGTCATCCAGTCTAGCGACTAAGGCATAACTGGAATCAGTGGGTATCGCTAAAATACCGCCATTAGCCAGTAAACCGGCAGCTTGGTTGATTAAACGCTGCTGCGGATCATCGGGGTGTAGGTCATATAATATAGCCATCGCACTTCCTCTCTTTGTTGTTAAAGACAATACGATCATCTTAAAGTAATCAAAAAAAGATTGCTAGGCCTAATGACGAGATTATCTTTAGTTGTTTTGATGGTGGATAAATACATCCAGTTACGGATGGCAAGTGCATTTAATTTCTCTACAGTAAAAGGTGAGGTACTTAGACCTTGGCGCTAACTGTTTATGTTGATTGAAAGGCGCTTTACTTTATAGGCTCTTAGAGGAGATAAAAATGACTTCTTGCATTAATGAAGTGGTGTTGATGGGTAATTTAGGTCATCCACCCGAGCTCAGGTATTTTCAGGATGGCAAACCGCATTTGCGATTATCCTTAGCGACCACCGAGAAGTGGCGCGATAGGGTAAGTGGTGAGTTACTGAGTGATACGCAGTGGCATATTGTTTTATTTAAAGGCAATCTAGCCCAGCGCATTAGTGACTATATGGATGTGGGCGACAAGCTATGGCTCAGGGGACGTATTAAGAATCGTCAATACACTGATGATGATGGCGTGGTACGTAGCATCAGTGAAGTCCATGCACGTGAGTTGAAGATGATCCGGACTAAGCATAAGACAAAAGATCTTGAGACAGAATCTGAAGAATTAGATGAGCTTTATGCTGAGTTTTTTGAAACGGAGGGAGCGTCACAGGCTGGTGTGGTAGAGGCTCAAGGTGGTGTGAATTAGGAGGAGCGGTTTGAACTGGCGGCTTGCGGTGGTGTGGGTCGTCAGTTTTTTTGTGAGTCAGGCAGTTATATTAATCCTCAAATCAAACATATCTAAAACTAAGGTGCCTATATAAATTCGCTATAACATATATTTTCAATGCATGTTATAACATGTATTCAATATTTATCTTTATAAGAATAGTAGGAAAGTAATATGTTAACTGCAGCAGAACGAGACATTATCAAGGCAACGGTGCCATTGTTAGAAACCGGTGGTGAGGCACTGACACAGCATTTTTATAACATCATGCTAGAGGAGTACACTGATGTTCGTCCCCTATTTAATCGGGCTTCACAGAGTTCGGGCGATCAGCCACGGGCTTTGGCCAGAAGCCTGTTGATGTATGCTAAAAATATTGATGCCCTAGAAAACTTGGGTGATATGGTCAAAACCATTATTCATAAGCATGCTTCTTTGCAAATTTTACCAGAGCATTATGCGATTGTAGGTACTTGCTTGTTACGCGCGATTCGTGAGGTATTGGGCGAAGAGGTGGCGACGGATGAGGTTATTAGTGCGTGGGAAAAAGCTTATTTTAATTTGGCGGGCTTGTTGACTGAGCAAGAAGAAGGCTTGTATTTACAGGCAGAGCAAGCCGAAGGCGGTTGGCGTGGTGAGCGTCTTTTTTATATTGATAAAAAAGTACAGGAAAGTGATGTCATCACGTCGTTCTATTTGAAGCCGATTGATGGCAAGCCCATTATTCAACATCAACCAGGTCAGTTTTTGGGCTTTAGGTTTATTCTGCTAGAAGGTGAGCAGCGTCGTAATTATTCAATTTCCAGTGCACCAAACAGCGAGTATTATCGTATTAGCGTAAAACGTGAAGATCAGGGCGTGGTGTCTAATTATTTACACAATACGCTAAAAGAAGGTGATCGTCTTCGCGTGTTCCCGCCATTTGGTGTGTTTACCTTAAAAGATAGTGAGCGTCCGGTAGCACTGATCTCCGCAGGGGTGGGTATTACACCGATGGTTCCCATGTTAGAGCAGGCCTTAGCAGCTAATCGAGAGATTTACTTTATTCATGCGGCTCAAAATCACGAGGTGGATCCTTTTTATCATTGGCTCTATGAAAAGGCCGAACAACATCCTAATTTGACGGTGTTTAAATGCTATGAAGATAATCAGTCGGGTAAAGCCGATCAAGCAGGTCGCTTAGATAAAGACTTGCTAGCCAAAATTTTACCTAATACCAATATGGATGTGTATTACTTAGGTCCAACGCCATTTATGGAGATGATTAAGCAAGCGCTCACAGAACTGGGTTTTGATCAGGAGCACTGTCACTATGAGTTCTTTGGTCCATCTGAGGTTCTATAAGACTTAACTTGGTGATACTCTTTATTTGAACTCCACTGGCATGAGTAAAGCGGTTTATGACAGTGGAGATTTTTTTGTGTTATTTCATCTAATGTTTTTCTCGATGCCGGTGTCTGGTAGTTGGACTTTATTCGTCTTTGGGTGACAGGCTTAAGCAGCCCCAATCTTTTCAAATAGCGTCATATCCTTTGCGAGGTCGCCGCTGGTTTGTACCGATTTTTTATGTGCTTCAGCAAAGGCCAACATGCGGTCAAGCGGTAGACGGGCGCGTTTGGCAAGGGCTTCGTCAAGCGTTATTTCGTTGCTGCCAGTCGTCAGACATTCTTTGATGCCTGCTAATCCGTTCATGGCCATCCATGGGCAGAAGGCACAGCTTTTGCAAGTAGCGCTGTTGCCGGAAGTAGGGGCGGAAAGAAAGCTTTTTCCGGGTGCACGCTTTTGCATTTCGTGCATAATACCGGCATCGGTGGCGACGATGAATTTCTGCGCTGCTAAGTCAATCGCGGCTTGAATCAGTTTGCTAGTGGATCCTGTGACATCAGCTTGTTCAATGACTGAGCTAGGAGATTCGGGGTGTACTAGTACCATGGCATCGGGGTGTTGTTCCTTCATACTTGCCAGCTCGGCCGCTTTAAATTCATTGTGTACAAGGCAGGAGCCTTGCCACATCATCATATCTGCACCGGTGTTTTCTTGAATATATTGACCTAGATGACGGTCGGGTCCCCAGATGATTTTTTGACCTTGCTGATGTAGATAACTCACAATTTCTAAAGCAATGGAAGAGGTGACAACCCAATCAGCTCTAGCTTTGACTTCCGCGCTGGTATTGGCATAAACCACGACTGTGCGATCGGGGTGAGCATCACAAAATGCACTGAACTCATCGGCGGGACAGCCTAGGTCAAGAGAGCAATTAGCATCCAATGAAGGCATTAGTACTTTCTTTTCGGGACTGAGCATTTTAGCGGTTTCACCCATAAAGCGCACGCCCGCTACAATCAGGGTGGAGGCTTCGTGATCGCGTCCAAAACGTGCCATTTCAAGTGAGTCACCAATACAGCCATTTGTTTCTAAAGCCAGATCCTGAAGGATTGGTTCAACATAATAGTGCGCAACCAGTACGGCATTTTCTTTTTTAATTAGCTGTTTTATCTCTTCTAAATAAGTGAGTTCTTCTTGTCTGGATAGTGGGGCAGGGGTTTGTGCCCATGCTTTGCCCACTGAATCCTGATTTGTTGCTGCTAAGGAACTGCTTAAATAGGATTGGGCATTGTGTGTGACCGTTTTCAATTGAGGTTGGTCAAATTCAAAGATTTTTCGAGTGCTGCTAGACATTTAATTGCTCTCCATTTGTTTTGTTTTAGTTAT
>JAAYRZ010000168.1 GCA_012518515.1 Alcaligenaceae bacterium | reverse complement strand
TTTAAAGCCAGTGACCTTTACGTTGTCAACTAAAAACCGATCAAATAATAAAGGCCATAAAGCCACTGCAAAGCGCACTTCCTCCATCGAACTAAACTCTTCTGTCGAGTTTTTATTGGATAAGGTGACATCCGTCACCCTAAGACCAATACGAGGAAAAAGCGACAAATCAAGATCACCGTTAATACTTAAATCACGCTCGTAACGCAGCTTAATTTCCTTAACTAAACGATCCTGATATACCTTAGGATCGAAATTTAGCAAGAAAATAGCCCCGCCAACCACCGCTATCAAAAGCAGAAGTACTAGGGCAAAGCCACTGCGTTTAAGCCATTTATTCATTGTAAAAACCGTTATCTTTCAATTAAATACTAGTTAAACATTAAATAAGAAATTAATGACATCACCGTCATTAACCACATAGTCTTTACCCTCAGCACGCATCTTGCCAGCTTCCTTAGCACCCTGTTCACCTTTGTGAGCAATAAAATCATCAAAGGCGATGGTTTGTGCACGAATAAAGCCACGCTCAAAGTCTGTATGGATAACGCCCGCTGCCTGCGGTGCCGTATCACCAACATGGATCGTCCAAGCTCTAACCTCCTTGACACCAGCTGTAAAGTACGTCTGCAGACCCAACAGTTTATAGGCAGCCCGAATGACTCGGTTCAAACCAGGCTCTTCCATGCCCATGTCTTCGATAAACACTTGCTTATCTTCATCATCGAGATCAGCAATTTCAGCCTCAATCGATGCGCAAACAGCAACCACTTCAGAGTTCTCGCGAGCTGCATACTCTTCTACTGCTTTTAGGTGTGGATTATCAGTAAAACCATCTTCACGAACATTGGCTATATAAAGTACTGGTTTAGCTGTGATGAAGTTAAACCCTTTAATCAGGGCCAAAGCATCATCATCTAAATCCATGCTACGAATGCTTTGTGCCTCATTAAGCACAGGTACAATGCGCTCTAGTACAGCAGATAGCTTCTGAGCCTCTTTATCACCTGAACGTGCAGTTCTCTGCGCACGATCCAACGCCCTCTCAACAGAGGCTAAATCGGCTAAGGCTAACTCGGTATTAATCACCTCAATATCAGCAATCGGATCAACACGACCTGACACATGCACTACATTATCATCTTCAAAACAACGCACAACATGAGTAATCGCGTGAGTTTCACGGATATTGGCTAAAAACTGATTACCTAAGCCCTCACCTTTTGAGGCTCCTGCCACTAAGCCAGCAATATCAACAAACTCTACCGTTGCTGGTAAGGTGCGCTGTGGCTTCACAATCTCAGCTAAGCTATCTAAACGGGGGTCTGGTACTTCGACAATACCTACGTTAGGCTCAATAGTACAGAAGGGATAGTTTTCTGCAGCAATACCCGCTTTGGTAAGTGCATTAAATAAGGTTGATTTACCAACGTTTGGTAAACCGACAATACCACATTGAAGTGCCATATTAATCCTGAAAATTAATTAGATAAATATAAATAATAACCCATTATTTTAACCGTAAAATCAGTTATATACAGTCAAATAATGCTTTGTGACGTTTTGCATCAAGCCTAAAAGTTTCTTACAAAACTTATCTTGCTTGATTAGCTTAAAGGAATCCCTAAAAGCTTTATAAAAACAATTAAAAAGACGGGACCGCCATTAAAAATCGCATGTAGATAAATAGCGTTAGCTATACCATACCTCACTCTCATCCACATTAAAGCCAAGCCTGAAAACCATTGAGGCAGTACCATCACCAATGTTGTACCCATGCTTGCAGCTGTAAACTCATAGTTGAAAATATGCATATAGGCAAAACCAAAAACCAACAAATGCATAAGCACAACAAAATACTTACGGTAAAACCTTAAGAACTTGAAAGGTAGTCGCCAATGCTTGCCATATTGATCAAGCCCTAGCTTTGGATAAACAATCATCACAATCGCCAAAACAGCAATTAACGCTAATGTAGCAATCACTGTGCCTTGCATCAAGAGCACAAAGATCATCACTGGGATCATCCAGACTGCCAACAATGGCCTTCGTATATTAAAACGAAATAATATTTCTTCGACAATAGGCGCCCAAATGACCGCTAAGGGGATCAGCATGTAGGAAAACTGTAATCGATGCGTGGCATTTGCATCACCGGCAGCAAGCAAAGCGAGAGGTGCTAAAACCAATAGATTGATAGCCCACATAAACCCTGCCCACTGAAACATTCGCCTCCAGGGGAGATTTAATTGCCAGTCTTTAAACCACCCATCACCCGTACCACGACCATAGCCTCGGCGGAAATTAGGATGAAATAAAAAGTGGAAAAAGTCGCGTATTTGAGCACCAAAACGCTCTGCTTGGTGTGGCACAGGTCTCTGACTCTTAGGTGTTCGAGACTTAGGTGAAGAATTATGGTCCATGAATAATCTATGCTTTAGGCTCTGCTAAGAGACGATTGGCCTTATCCTTATCACCAGACAATAAAGCGGGAATCGCTTGCCTTGCACGATATAGCGCATCAACAATTCGCTCATGGTCTTCTTTAGAAGGCATATGCAAGACAAAATCGGCAACCCCCTGCTGCAAATTCAAATTGCGCGGGTGACCGATACCAATGCGCAAACGCCAATAATTGCTACCACCCATCTTACTATGAATATCACGCAGCCCATTATGGCCGGCATGACCACCATCTTTTTTTAACTTAATCTGCCCTGGCAATAAGTCAAGCTCATCATGGAGTACCAAAATACTTTCTAAAGGTATCTTATAAAAATGGCTCAGCGCCTGTACTGCTTTACCAGACAGATTCATATAAGTAGCCGGTTTGAGGATGAATATATTTTCACCATTATGTCTAAACTTAGCTACTTCACCGAAAAAGTTATTTTCAAGCAAAAAAGCAGCATGAAAATCATCTGCTAATAGATCGGCCATCCAGAATCCGGCATTATGGCGTGTTGTCTCATATTTGCTGCCGGGATTACCTAAACCGACAATTAAACGAATTGGCTCTGTCATTTTCCTAAATTAAATAAAAAAACCCTTGCAGGCAAGTTTAACGCATGCAAGGGTTAAGAACAATTTTCAAATTGAAATTATTCTTCTTTCGGTGCTTCACCTTCAGACTCAGCTGCATCACCTTCTGCTGCATCATCTTCTGATTCTTCTTCAACCTGAACGGCAACAACTGCAGCAGTTGCAAGTGTCTCAGCTGCAGGCGTCAAGAACTCAACACCCTCAGGTGCGGCAATCGACTCAACAGATAAAACGTCACCATTTTGCATTTCACCTAAATCAACAACAATCTCTGATGGTAAGTTAACTGGTAAGCAGCTCACTTCAATATCAGTCAAAATAGTGTTGATGTTAGCACCATCCAACTTAACTGCTGGTGATTCATCAGCATTAATATAAGTTAGTGGTACGCGAGTAACAATCGCAACGTCAGCACGTACGCGCTGGAAGTCAACGTGTAAAACGATAGGCTTATATGGGTGCCACTGAACTGCACGCAATAAAACCTTCTGGTTTTTACCGTCTAAATTCATCTCTAAAACGGAAGAACCGAAACCAGGCTTACGTAATGAGTGATAAATTTCGTTGTGATCTAATTCAATGCTTTGGGCGTCATTTTTACCACCATAAACAATGGCAGGTACTCGGCCCGCGCGACGCAGGCGGCGGCTCGCACTCGAACCCTGAACGCTACGCGAAGTGGCTGTAAACTTCATAAAATACTCCAAGATAAAAACACCTGAAAACTCAGGCTACGGTCAACACTCACCAAAAAACTTGATAAGTGCTAGCTTAGCGCCGCGACCAGCGCCTAAGCTAAAAAACTATTTACTTAATACTCAATGTACTAAATATTAAAAATCGAATGATTACTCAACAAATAAGGAGCTAACAGACTCAGCTGAAGCAATACGCTCGATGGTCTCGCCCATCAAAGCAGCGGTAGATAATTGTCGAATTTTAGCACATGCCTTGGCATCGTCACGCAAAGGAATAGTGTCTGTCACTACCAAGCCATCTAATGAGGAGTCAGCAACACGCTCAACTGCCCCGCCAGATAATACAGGGTGTGTACAATAGGCATAGACAGCTTGTGCACCACGTGCCTTAAGAGCAGTAGCAGCCTTACATAAGGTTCCGGCCGTATCAACCATATCGTCCATCAGCAAACAAGTACGACCGTCTACATCACCGATAATATTCATCACTTCGGATACATTAGCTCGAGGACGACGCTTATCAATAATAGCTAAATCAGCTTC
>JAAYRZ010000167.1 GCA_012518515.1 Alcaligenaceae bacterium | reverse complement strand
TTACTTAACTCACGCATCAAAGAAGAAAACTCGTGATTTAAAGGTATTTTCCAAGCACTCATAGCCTGTGAGAAAACTTTCCCCTCAAAAATCTTTTCCCCAAGCTTAAACGAGAGATGTTGTGACAACTCAGCAGCTACTAGCTTGGCTTCTTCTCTAGGCTCTATCGCCCAAACCTCACTAGGCCCCATACTCAAAAGAAACGAAAAGACGAAAAAAAGAAAATTCCTAAAAATACGCTTACTCATGAGTTAATCCTTACGCTCTACTTCTAAGTGATGCGCTGGCAATTGACCAGCCCAAGGAGTCAACCAATCAAAAACAGGTTGTGGCCTATCCCACGCAGCATCCACAGGAGCTGCAACATCAGTCACCTTAGCGCTACTTTCATAACTCGCTTCAGCCGCCTCTTTCCACGCCAAAGAGCTTTGACCCGCTCTTTGATGAGAACTTAAATCAGTCGAACTATGAGCCGCCCCGGTCAAAATAGATATATGTCGTTGAATATTAAGAACTTGTTGATCGAAGAAAGACAAACCGGGACTCATGCTTTCATCGCTACTGGCACCCGTTTTAGTGTATTGGGGGCGTGTATTGATATGAATACTAGCTATACCTTGATCCCCTATTTGCCACTCACGTCTAAGAATAGATTGATGATGACCATCGCCACCTGGTTGTGACTGCTCGCTTAGTTGCTTTTCACGGTCAATCGTAATGTGAATCGAATCATTTTTAATCATGTCCTCATTCACTCGATCTTTCCATTGATGCTGCTGACCCAAAAAGAAACGATGCTTTAATTCTCTTTCATCCACCCCTTCCCCATGACGAGCCAACTGAAAAGCAGCATATCGGCTAGCATTAGCCTGCTGAAGACCGATATCTGACACTCTTCCTAACCAAGGAATTGCAGTAAACATGACGATCAGCACGAGCATAAGCACCAGAGCCTCAACCACTGACTGTCCACTTTGATGCTGCACTGGAGGAGGCTTTTTGATAAACCCTAAGGCGAATAACGTCATTTATCAGTCCTCAAAATAAGACAAAGCGTTGCCTATATCGGTCTCACGAGGATTCATCTCAGGCGTTACAGAGCTCGTCTTTACTAAACGCGCTAACCAGTAGGGATGCCATAGATTCGCTTGTTCATGCATACCGTCATCACGAGCTTTAAAACGCTCAAAGAAGCTCTCAGCACTCGCATACACCGACATTAAATGGCCACCGACCTCTGGTCCTCGCAAATGCAATTGAAAAGACAACCTATCGCGACCAGCCTGATTAATATCGATATAAGGCACTAGCCCCCCTCCGCTCCATTGAACTCTTTGAGCAATGGCTCTCGAATTAGCTAAAGGGTTTTGTAGTCCTCCCAAGAGATCCCACTGCGTAGCAGATTGAACCCAACGCCAAAAGTCCTGACTAGAAAAATTATCCGGTGGCGATTCTGTATACTCCATCCCTTCTGGGATAGTATTGAAGCGACCGGAAATCCAAGCCCAGCCCATGGGATATTCACGGTAATAGCAACCAATCCATCGGTTGGATCGAAGCGCATGAAAGGATTGCGTGTCGATGGACTGCCAATTACCCTGTTGATTTAAGATTGTATTGCCTTGACGTCTGAGCTCATGACGTAAATGAGGGCAACGCTCACTCACAGCCCATGTGTTTCTAGTTTTGTATTCCCGCTGTTCAAGGAACTTATAAACTGCGGCAACAGAAGTAATCAACGAGCGGTAATTACCACTAGGCTGATAGGCGGCCATAAAATCGTGATTATCGTCTTCTAATATTTCCCATTGCAATTGGTTTTTAGAAGAAATAGAGAAAGTACCTGCCTCCGTACCAACTGCTATTACCTCATGCTTTGGATAATTGGCTGCAATCACCTCTTGAATAGCAGCATTACGCGTTTTATGGAAATTTTCTTGAATCGCATAGGCTACTTCCAACAACACCTTATTAACTATCTCATCATGTCTGGCATAACGCTGCTCAAGCTCATTGTTACGTTCAGCAATAGAAAGAATAGACGTCGCTCGGCGTGAAGCAGCATAGGCATTTTGATGACTAGTGCCAAACATCATACCAATCAAATAAGAAGGTGGATTAGCACTCACATATTGACGTGATTCGGTTGCTGCAAATTTAGCCCAAGATGCCATGGTCACTAAATGAGCCATGGCAATTTGATGACCGACTTGAGCCAGATTGATATAAGCCTGCATATTTAAGGCCCGTGCCTGTATTAAGGCACCAGAATAAGCAGCAGCATCAACCGTATGCGTTTGTTTAGCTTTAGCATTCAGCAGTCGACCTTGATCAAACAAACTAAATAACACTACGACTAAAATAAGCATCATCGCAAGACCCAAAATCAAGGCCTGACCACGCTGCGAATTCAAATCTTGTCGTTGCTGCCCCAGTACAAAGAAAGTCAAACGCTGACGATTATTCATCATGACTCACGCACCTTAATCAGATTAACCACCAGCCGCATCAGCATTGCCGGTAAAAGACTTTAACGACTTGGATGCAGTCTGTGCTTCTGCGCTTTGAGCGGCTGATTGAGCCATCTGAGACTGGGCAGTACCGTCCTCACCCGAAAGTTCCTTAGCCATGGCTGCCGTTTGAGAACGAACCACCTGACCAAATAGCTGGTAGACCGCAATAGCGGCAACCGCGACTAATGCGACGATAATGATATATTCCGTCATCGCTTGTCCGCGCTGACGCCAAAGAGCGGTTCGCCCAGTTTTATGACTTATTTTTAAGCTAGAAAGACCTGATGAGGTCTGCCTATTGATCGGTTCTTGCGTAGGTAGGTACATATTCTGCTCCTGAAATCAGTTGTGGAATTTCAGTTTGCAACAGAGCAGAGGAAACAACAATCAACAGAACTAACGATGGATATCTATCAGCAAAAGGCTTGACAGCGTTTTAATATCACAGTTTACAACTGCCAATCAATGGGTTCATAACCATGTTGACTCAAGTATTGATTGGTCTTGGAAAAGTGTGCTGAGCCAAAAAAACCACGATATGCAGACAGAGGGGAAGGATGTGGGGATGTTAATACTAGGTGTTTATTTTTGTCAATAAAGCGCCCTTTTTTTTGTGCGTGAGCACCCCACAAAAGAAAGACTAAATTATCTCGTTTCTCATTAAGTTGAGCGATCACCTCATCACTAAACTCCTCCCATCCCCAGTCAGCGTGAGCATGAGCCCTACCTTTTTCCACAGTTAGCACGGTATTCAATAAAAAAACTCCCTGTCTAGCCCAAGGACGTAAATCACCATGAAAAGGTACTTGAAATCCTGGGATATCTACCTCCAACTCTTTGAAAATATTTTGTAATGATGGAGGAAATGGTATGCTGGGATTGACAGAAAAAGCCAAACCATGCGCTTGATTAGCACCATGGTAAGGATCTTGTCCCAAAACAACTACCTTCAACTTATCAAAGGGTGTCAAATCAAAAGCAGTAAACACCTCTTGCTCTGGAGGATAAATAACCACTCCTGCGGCTCTTGCAGCCTCAATACGACTTAATAAGTCTTTAAAATAGGGTTTAGATTTTTCCGTTGCTATCAACTGTTCCCAAGTTTGCACCTGCAGGCCTCAACTATCTAGTTTAAAATATGTACAATCAGTAATATTTTAATTGATTAACTAATACGACTCATGAAAAATTATCCAGGCAATGTATTTATGGTTGTGGCCCCTAGCGGTGCCGGCAAATCCAGTTTAGTGAATGCTCTTCTCAAAGAAGATAGCAATATAGGGCTCTCTATTTCATGTACAACCAGAGCTCCACGACCTGGTGAAACACATGACGTTCATTATAGTTTTCTATCAATTGCTGAGTTTGAAGAGCTAAAAAACAACAATGCCTTACTTGAATGGGCCAAAGTGCATGATAATTACTATGGCACACCTAGAGCTTACGTTGAAAAAAGAATCGACCAGGGCCAAGATATTTTATTAGAGATTGACTGGCAAGGCGCTACCCAGGTTCGTGAGCAATTTCCCGAGGTGATTGACATTTTTATTCTTCCACCCTCTATTGAAATTTTAAAAGAACGCTTAAATAAGCGTGGCCAAGACAGCCAAGAGGTTATCGAGCGTCGTGTACATGCGGCCGCAGAGGAAATCGCGCATGCCAATGAGTGCGAATATGTTATTATAAATG
>JAAYRZ010000166.1 GCA_012518515.1 Alcaligenaceae bacterium | reverse complement strand
TAATGAAAATATTATTAATAATAATTAATCATAGCGTAGCAAAGCCACGAATCCTTTAAGCGTTAACCCTAGAAGCTTAGGAAGAAAACTCAGCGATTAATGAGTTTTACTCAAGTGCCTGAGTAGTAACGGTGTTAGGGTGTTAAGAGAAGGTAGTAATGCTACTTCTTTGATTAATATATCATCACAATTTAGTAATATATATGAATCAAGTAGATAGCGTACTGTTGCCAAACAATTCACAAAGTTATCCACAACTTCAGTGGATAAGCTCAGGGGCTTATAAAGTTGCTTATTTAGTTTGATCTTTAAGTATTATTTGACTAAATAGCTACTATTTTTTGTTGAAAATAGGGCGGTAAATTGCCTTATAGTGTGCAATAAGCACATATGATTAAGCAATCATCAAGATCGTATTCTTATTATTAATCAATAACATATGTTGTACTCATCAAGCAACACACAAAGTTATCCACAGTTTTGGTGGATAACTACTGATTTTTATTGGAGAAGTTAGTGCTGTTGCTTTAAAAATAGTGTGCGGTGTGAGGTTTTCAGGAAGCAAGTAAGTCTTTTCTTAGATAAGTTTTTAACTTATACACAAATTGATTTAGTAAGTACAATTGATTAGTTTATTAGCAGTCATGAATTCGTCATATTAATCAATTAGATATAGATCACTCTTCAGGCTACGCACAAAGTTATCCACAGTTTCAGTGGATAATAAATGAATTGTATTTATTGAGGTGTTTTTTGATTAAAAAATGTTTGAAATAGGCTTTAGTTGGCTATGATTACCCAATTGCTTAGTTTGTTATCAGTCATGAATTCGTCATATTAATCAATCGGGTATAGAGCACTCTTCAGACTACGCACAAAGTTATCCACGGTTTCAGTGGATAAAAAAGCCCGTATTGATTAACTCAAGTACGGGCTTAGTCTAACTTCTTATGTTGTTAACATAAACGGCTTATAGGCCTTTTTTAACCTCTGCGCGCCAGTGGTGTAATAAAGGTTCAGTATAGCCATTAGGCTGTTCTTTACCTTTAAAAATGAGATCACTAGCGGCTTTAAAAGCAGCTGAAGTCTGCTCATTACCAGACATCGGTTGATACAGTGGATCACCGGCATTTTGCTTATCTACAACCTTTGCCATACGAGATAAAGCGGCTTCAACTTCTTCTCTAGTAACAACCCCATGTTCTAGCCAGTTGCAAATGTGTTGACTAGAGATGCGCAGGGTTGCTCGGTCTTCCATTAAGCCGATGTCGTGAATGTCCAGTACTTTGGAACAACCGACGCCTTGGTCTACCCAGCGAACGACATAGCCTAAGATACCTTGGCAGTTGTTGTCCAGTTCTTCTTGTTTCTCAGCATCAGACCACGAAGTATCCGTGGCTACGGGGATGCTTAATAAATCATCAAGATAGTCTGCTTTTTCCTTGGCTTTTTCCTTTTGAACATCAAATACATTCACTTGGTGATAATGCAAACTGTGAATGGTCGCACCGGTCGGTGAAGGAACCCAAGCGGTGGTTGCGCCAGATTTTGGATGAGCAATTTTTTGCTCAAGCATGCCTTTCATTAGATCGGGCATGGCCCACATGCCTTTACCTATTTGAGCTTTACCTGCTAATCCGCAAGCTAGACCTACTTGAACGTTATTCGCTTCGTAGGCCTTAATCCATGATCTGTTTTTCATGTCACCTTTGCGAATCATTGGGCCCGCGAGCATAGAGGTGTGCATTTCATCACCGGTACGATCTAGGAAGCCGGTGTTAATAAATACGCAACGCTCTCTAGCTTCATAAATACACGCTTTAAGGTTAACTGAGGTACGACGTTCTTCGTCCATGATGCCCATTTTTAGGGTGTTTTTGGGTAGCTGTGCTAATTCCTCGACAGCGGCAAAGAGATCATTGGCAAAAGCCACTTCCTCAGGGCCGTGCATTTTAGGTTTGACCACATATACACTGCCATTGCGACTGTTTTGGTTGCTATCTCTGGCTTGATCGTAGGCAGCGATAATAGCGGTGACTGCAGCATCCAGAATACCTTCGGGGATCATCTTGCCAGATTCATCCAAAACCGCAGGCGTACTCATTAGGTGACCTACGTTACGGCAAAATAGCAATGAACGACCTGGTAATTTGAATGGTGTTTGATCTGATGGATTTAAGTACTCTCTATCCTCATTAAGACGACGAGTGAAAATTTTGCCGTCTTTGGCGATTTCTTCGTTGAGCTCACCAGTCATTAAACCAAACCAATTACGATAAACTAAAGCCTTATCTTCACCATCAACTGCAGCAACTGAGTCCTCAAAGTCCACAATCGTCGTCAGAGCTGCTTCCATAACGATATCCTTGATACCGGCAGGATCTTGGGCTCCGATCGGGTGGTTCTTGTCGATTAAAATATCAAAATGCAGGCCATTGTGTAAGAAAATAATGGAATTTGGTGCTTCGGGGGATCCATTAAAGCCGACTAACTCATCAGCTTTTTTAAGAGTGGTTTTGTTGCCATTACTTAAGGTAACTTCGAGTTGACCTTGATTGATGCAGTAAGCGACAGCATCGGCATGAGAGCCTTCGCTGAGCGGAATGCTGTCATCAAGAAAGCGTCGACCAAAGGCAATGACCTCAGCACCACGTTTTGCATTATATTCACCGGTATGAGCTAACTCGCCACTCTGCTCAATCACATCAGAACCATAAAGGGCATCATATAAACTACCCCAGCGGGCATTAGCTGCGTTTAATGTATAGCGTGCATTAGTTGAAGGGACAACCAGCTGCGGGCCGGCTTGCTGGGCAATTTCGCGATCGACATTTTCGGTGCTAATTTGAAAATCAGCAGGCTCGTCCACTAAATAGCCAATTTCCTTTAAAAAGGCTTTATAAGCCGCCATATCCTGAATTGGGCCTGGGTTTACTTGATACCAAGTGTCCAGTTTGGCTTGCAGCTCATCTCGCTTATCTAGTAGTGCTTGGTTTTTTGGGGCGAATTCCTTGACCAAATTAGAAAAATTTTTCCAAAATTCATCACGATCAAGATTTTGGGGGTGATTGGCTAGGATTTCATCGTTAATTAGATTAAATAGTGTTTCTTCAACCTGAAGAGATTCAATTTTTTTATATTGAGACATAAAACTCACTCCCGGATAGTATTAAGTGAAATTGGCTTGCCGAGGCAAGCCAATTTGAAGACATAGAACAGTTCAATAAGATGCCTGTGGAAAAATCTTAGGCGGCGCTGAACTGGTTCATGGTGTTGTCCTCACCTGAGGCTTTAAGTGCAGCATCACCGGAGAAGAATTCCTTATGATTGTCACCGATATCAGAACCCGCCATGTTTTGGTGCTTAACGCAAGCAATCCCTTGGCGAATCTCTTCGCGCTGTACATTTTTAACATAAGCCAACATTGCTTCGTCACGAGAGAAGTAGCCTTTTGCTAAGTTATCAGTTGAAAGGGCTGCGGTATGATACGTTGGTAAAGTAATCAAGTGGTGGAAAATACCAGCTTGAGCAGAACCATCCTTCTGGAAATTGCTGATTAATTTATCCGCTTCGGTGGCTAGTTCAGTGCCATCATAGTCAACGCTCATCAATGCGTCACGGTTGTAGGCCGAAAGGTCTTTGCCTTCTTGTTCCCACTGATCATACACTTGCTGGCGGAAGCTTAAGGTCCAGTTAAATGACGGGCTGTTATTGTAAACCAGCTTGGCATTAGGAACTACTTCGCGAATGCGGTCAACCATGCCTTTAATCTGACCAACGTGCGGTTTTTCAGTTTCAATCCAGATCATATCTGCACCGTTTTGTAATGAGGTGATGCAGTCTAGAACACAGCGATCTTCACCTGTACCTGGGCGGAACTGGAATAGATTACTAGCTAAACGCTTAGGACGCAAGAGTTTTCCTTCACGCTTAATGATGATGTCACCATTGCCTAACTGATCAGCCGAGATTTCTTCGCAATCTAAGAAGCTATTGTATTGGTCACCTAAATCACCCGCTTCGCTAGTAATAGCGATTTGCTTGGTCAGGCCAGCACCTAAGGAGTCAGTACGAGCAACAATAACGCCATTAGGAATACCTAACTCTAGGAAGGCATAGCGAACAGCATTGATCTTGGAGAGGAAGTCGCTGTGAGGTACTGTTACTTTACCGTCTTGGTGGCCACATTGCTTTTCATCAGATACTTGGTTTTCGATTTGAATGGCACAAGCACCCGCCTCAATCATTTTCTTAGCTAGTAAGTAGGTTGCTTCTTCGTTACCAAAACCAGCATCAATGTCAGCAATAATAGGTACAACATGCGTTTCGTGGTTATTAATTTGATCAAGAACTTCTGCTTCCTTGGCCTTATCACCAGCAGCACGAGCTTCGTCAAGGTCTGTAAATAGCAAATCTAATTCGCGGGCATCGGCTTGACGCAAGAAAGTATAAAGCTCCTCAATCACATCAGAAACAGTCGTTTTTTCGTGCATTGATTGATCAGGTAAAGGACCAAACTTTGAGCGTAAAGCGGCAATCATCCAGCCAGACAAGTATAAGTACTTCTTATCCGTGGTTTTGAAGTGCTTTTTAATAGAGATCATTTTTTGTTGAGCAACAAAGCCGTGCCAGCAACCTAAAGACTGGGTGTATTTAGATGGGTCAGCATCATATTCTTCCATGTCTTTGCGCATGATATCAGCAGTGTATTTTGCAATTTCGAGACCGTCTTGGAAACGGTTCATGAGACGCATACGAGCAACCGATTCTGCATCAATCGCGTGCCAGCTGTTGCCAGCTTGGTTAATCTCTTCTTGTGCTTTTTGTACTTCAGCTTGATAGTTTTGAGTCATGGTACTCTCCGTTTATTTACAAAATAAAAAACTTGTTGCATAGCAATTTAAACCGCTTTACCAATCCGCTATTTTTTTTCTTATACAAGAGCTAAAGTCTTGATGCTAGTGGTTTATTACAGGTCTTATATAAAACATAAGACTTGTTTGTGCATAGCAATAAATTAACTCAATTTTTAATGGCTGTAAATAGTGATTACCCTAAGGATTGCAAAGAACGGTAAACCCTTTGTTGTGTTTTACTGGAATTAGCTTACAGAAATAGAGTGATAACAATGAGTCTGTCTATGAATTGTTGTTTATTTGGAAATACTGCCGAATTTTGGCTAAACATACAGCATGCTGTTGTGCTTTGGGATATCAAGAACGGTGCTTATCAAAATGAGTTTGATAACATTAAAGTGTTATCTTAAAGCAATTGCCTTTAAGGGTGTCGTGTTGGTTTGCTAGGAATATCAGGCATCGGAATGAACCCGCTTTCTTCCGGTACGCTCTCAAAACGTTGATTACGCCAGTCATCCTTAGCCTGTTCAATGCGTTCTGCTGAGCTGGAGACAAAGTTCCAGCTGATATAGCGTGGACTATCCATGGGTTCGCCTCCCACTAACATAAGGCGTACATCGTCGATGCCCGATACGGCAAGTGTCAGACCGCGTCCTTCTTTTAGTACAAGTAATTGCCCAGCGTTAAAAACACCATCTCTGCCAAGATCTAGCGTTCCCTGTACGATATAAATTGCCTGTTCTGGGTATTCGGCTGGAATATCGAGCCGTGCTCCGGGTTTAAGCAGGATATCAACTTGTACTAGTTCAGATAGAGTGGGAACAGGAGATTTTTGACCGCTAAAGCGTCCCGCAATGACACGTGCTTTGACACCACGGTCTTCCAGTAGAGGAAGAGTGTTCTGATTGCTATGGTGAAAATCAGGTGCTTTTTCTTCATATGCTTGTGGCAACGCCACCCAGCACTGTATGCCTAATAAGGGGGACTCCTGTTGACGTATATCAGGTCCTGTACGTTCGGAGTGAACAATGCCACGTCCTGCGGTCATCCAGTTCACATCACCAGGCTGAATGGTTTGTACGCTTCCGGTGCTATCGCGATGTAATAAAGAGCCTTCATAGAGATAAGTTACAGTGGATAAACCAATATGCGGGTGTGGCTCGATGTCTAGACCAGAGCCTGAGTTAAAGGTGTGAGGACCCATTTGGTCAAAGAAGATAAATGGTCCAACCATGCGGCGTTGGCGTGTAGGTAAAGCACGTCTTACTTCGAAGTTTTCAACGAGTTCATGTGTGCGTGGTACGACAATGAGTTCAAGGGAGCTGTCGAATTCAGAGGTGGTTGACATGGTCTCTTCCTTATTGCGTTAGTCTTCTTGGTAGTCTTAACACGTTTTGCTGCACAATGCCAGTTAGTCTTAGTTGCTGCATTCTGAATTGAGCATTATTTGAAAGAAAGAGTGATAATAAAGTAGTGGTAATAGAAAAAGCCTTCATAGTAAATTGTGTCATTACTATGAAGGCTTTAGGATATGGCGCGCCCGGCAGGATTTGAACCCACGACCCCTTGGTTCGTAGCCAAGTACTCTAATCCAACTGAGCTACGGGCGCTGAATTAATAAATATAAACTATATAAAGCTAATTGTGAAGTGTTTTTATTTAAAACATGAAAAAACATTACTTATTGTTGTTTTTAAGTTTGATATGATGGTGTTTAGTATGGCTGAGAATATTATAACTTTTTGTTATATTAATTTTTTATAAAATAAACGGTATATATAAATCGTACTTTAATGAGGCTTTATGACAGAGCAAGTTCATTTTTCTAAAAACTCTACTCCTGATTCTATTCAAGGTAAGAGCCATGACCGACATCTAAGCATGAGTATCGGTGGTATGACATGTGCTTCTTGTGTGGCGCGCGTTGAGCGTTTTGTCGGTCGCATGGAGGGTGTCACTTCAGTGAATGTAAATCTTGCTACTGAAAGAGCGGATATAGATCTTGACTCTGCGTCCTCAGTGAGTGCCGAAGATATCGAAGCTGTAATAACAAAAGCCGGTTTTACAGTGGAATCAATCACTGATAATACGGGTGAAGGGGTTGTGTCTCCTATAAGTGATCGATTTAGTCTGAGTATTGGGGGGATGACATGTGCTTCATGTGTGGCACGCGTTGAGCGCTTTGTTGGGCGTATGGATGGTGTCCAAGAGGTTGCAGTCAATTTGACCACAGAAAGAGCAGAGGTGTCACTGGATCCAAATGCCCTAACTACGGCTGATGATGTGATCGCGGTGATTAATAAGGCTGGTTTTGATGCAAATCTAATTGAGCAAGTAGGGGTAGATAGTGAGCTCCAGTCACCGGATACAAGTAACGATAGTTCTTGGGTGGAGCAATTATCTAAGCGCAAAGAACAAGAGGAGTCGGTATTAAAGCGTGACTTATTGGTTGCTTTGATTCTGACTATACCAGTTTTTATTCTAGAAATGGGATCGCATATGATCCCCGCAATGCATCACTGGGTAGTTGATAATATTGGTTTGCAAAATAGCTGGTATTTTCAGTTTGTACTGACGACTTTAGTATTACTTTTCCCGGGTCGACGCTTCTATCAGTTAGGTATTCCTGCCTTGTTACGCATGGGGCCTGATATGAATTCCCTAGTCGCAGTGGGTACTTTGGCTGCTTACGGTTTTTCAGTCGTCGCTACTTTTTTCCCTACGGTGCTGCCAGAGGGATCGGTGCATGTTTATTATGAATCAGCGGCAGTTATTGTGACCTTGATTTTGTTTGGCCGTTATCTGGAAGCTAAGGCTAAGGGGCGTACCTCAGAAGCTATTCAACGTCTGGTAGGTTTGCAGCCTAAGGAGGCACGCGTTCAGCGTGATGGACAGTGGGTACAAATTCCTATCCGTAAGGTTAGAGAGGGGGATGTGATTCAAGTGCGTCCCGGTGAGCGTATTGCGGTTGATGGCATACTTCTAGAGGGGCAGAGCTTTGTTGACGAGTCCATGATCAGTGGTGAGCCGATTCCAGTTGAAAAAACAACTGATAGTGAGCTAATTGGTGGAACAGTTAATCAGCAAGGGGCTTTTACTTTTAAAGCGACGGCTGTTGGTGCGAAGACCGTGCTTTCTCAAATTATTAACCTAGTAGAGCAGGCGCAAGGATCAAAGTTACCGATTCAATCAGTGGTCAATCGGGTTACGTATTGGTTTGTGCCTACCGTAATTGGTCTTGCTATATTGACCTTTATCGTTTGGATGATATTTGGCCCTAGCCCTGCCTTGACCTTTGCTGTTGTCAATGCGGTTGCTGTGTTGATTATTGCATGTCCTTGTGCGATGGGTTTAGCTACACCAACATCGATTATGGTGGGTACTGGTCGAGGTGCCGAAATGGGTGTCTTGTTTCGTAAGGGTGAGGCTTTGCAAACACTTAGAGATGCTAAAGTGGTTGCCGTTGATAAAACTGGCACCTTGACTTTGGGGCGACCAACGATGACGGATTTAGAAGTTATTGAAGGCTTTGATCGCAAAGAGGTATTGGCCTTGATTGCATCTGTTGAGCAGCAATCTGAACACCCAATCGCCCATGCAATTGTGCAGGCAGCCGAGGAAGAGGGTGCAGCTTTGTTAGCTATCACTGAGTTTGAATCAATTACCGGTATGGGGATCAGGGCAGTAGTTGACGGCGTTAAGGTTGAGATTGGTGCAGATCGCTTTGTTGAGTCATTAGGTCTCGATCCTCGTCCATTTAAAGACACAGCTCTGCGCTTGGCCACTGAGGGCAAGTCGCCTATGTATGCGGTGATAGATAATCAGTTAGCGGCGATAATTGCGGTCTCTGACCCGATTAAGGAGAGTACTCCTGAAGCGATCAAAGCTTTACATGATCTCGGGATTAAGGTGGTTATGATCACGGGTGATAATCAACAGACGGCAGAAGCGATTGCTAAGCGCTTAGAAATTGATGAGGTGATAGCTGAGGTCTTACCAGAAGGTAAGTTAGATAAAATCAAATCCCTACGTGAACAATATGGTTCTGTGGCCTTTGTAGGTGATGGGATTAATGATGCGCCAGCTTTAGCTGAGGCGGATGTTGGTATTGCCATTGGTACTGGTACAGATGTGGCGATGGAAGCAGCTGATGTGGTGTTGATGTCTGGTAGTCTTAAGGGCGTCCCTAATGCGATTGCTTTATCAAAAGCGACGATTAAGAATATACACCAGAATTTGTTTTGGGCTTTTGCCTATAATACCGCCTTAGTGCCGGTGGCAGCTGGGGTCTTATATCCAGCTTACGGGATTTTATTGTCACCGATGTTTGCTGCAGGGGCGATGGCTTTATCTAGTGTCTTTGTGCTAAGTAATGCACTTCGTTTAAAAACTTTTAAAGCACCGATAGCTGATTAAACATAAGGGGATGAAGAATATACGCTTCATCCCCTTATTTGATTTAGGAGGCATTAAGTTTTAATTAATTTAAACTTCGGATAAGGCCAACGGCTAATCCCTCAATCGCAAAGTCGTCTTGTGAGGTCACGATGATAGGCTCAAAGCTCGAGTTTTCAGCGATTAGGGAGATACTCTTACTACCTTTTTCAAAGCGTTTGACCGTCACCTCGTCATTGATGCGAGCAACAACAATCTGGCCATTATGAGCAGATTCAGTTTTTTTGACGGCTAGTAAATCGCCATCATAAATACCAATATCGATCATGGACTCACCACGGACTCGTAGCAGGTAATCTGCCTTGTCCTCAAACATAGCTGGGTCAACAGGAATTTCTTTTTCAATGTGCTCTTGGGCTAAAATAGGGCTACCGGCAGCTACGCGACCGATAAGTGGTAAGGTGGTCAGAGCCTCAAATAAAGCGGGAGTAACTTCTATCGTGTCTTTATGCTGTTGGGAGTCATCAAGCTCAGGATTTAAACGAATACCACGAGAGGTGCCGGGGGTAAGGATAATGGCACCTTTTTTAGCTAAGGCTTTTAAATGATCTTCTGCCGCATTAGCAGAACGAAAGCCTAGGCTCTTGGCAATTTCGGCGCGAGTAGGAGGAAAACCGGTGCGGCGAATATTGCTTTTAATAAGGTCGAAGACTTCTTGCTGTCTGGCGGTGAGTTTAATGCTCATATCACTCCAGGATAAAAAATGACTGTACAGATATACAGTCATTTTCTATCATAACACCGTTAAAAGCAAGCTCTTTTTAGCTTTGGAGTCTTTTAGAGAACAGCAGCGATTGATTTAGCTACGTAGTCGATGTTCATGGAGTTAAGTGCGGCGACACAAATACGACCTGAGCCGACGGCATAAATACCAAACTCTTCACGTAAGCGATCTACTTGCTCTTTAGTAAGACCGGAGTAAGAGAACATGCCGTTTTGATCCAAGACAAAACTGAAATCTTGAGTGACACCAGCTTCCCTGATTTTTTCAACGAGTTGCTCACGCATCGCCTTGATACGAACTCGCATTTCAGCCAGTTCCTCTTCCCACATCTGGAATAGCTCTGGTGAGTTAAGTACGGTGGAAACAACAGTGGCGCCATGGGTAGGCGGGTTGGAGTAGTTAGTGCGAATAACAGCTTTGATTTGACTGAGTACTTTGTCAGCTTGCTCTTTACTTTCAGTTGTTAAGGTTAATGCGCCAACACGTTCACCATAAAGTGAAAAAGACTTCGAGAATGATGAGCTAACAAAGATCTCGACACCTGCTTCAGCAAAGAGTCGAACCACCTTGGCATCTTCGTTTAGGCCTTCACCGAAGCCCTGGTAAGCAATATCTAAAAATGGAATTAGATTACGTGTTTTGATGATTTCAAGAATCTCTTGCCACTGCTCTAGGCTTGGGTCTACACCTGTCGGGTTGTGACAGCAGGCATGTAGAATGAGAATGCTTTTTTCCTCAAGAGTTTCAAAGAAAGACTTCATGGCAGCAAAATCCAAACCATGAGTTTCAGCAGAGTAATAAGGATAGCTTTCTACTGTAAAACCTGCATCTTCAAAAATTGCTTGATGATTTTGCCAACTTGGGTTGCTGATATAGACTTTGGATTCTGGGGTGATTTTGTGTAAGAAGTCAGCGCCAATCTTGAGTGCACCGGTGCCACCAATAGACTCAACAGTCACTGCACGGCCTTCGGCTATTAAGGGAGAATCCTTACCTAATAGTAGAGTCTGAGCGCCTTTGTTATAGGCGGCTAAGCCCTCGATAGGTAAATAGCCACGTGGCTTTGCACCTTCAAATTGCTGTAGTTCAGCCGCACGGACAGCTTTGAGTAATGGTAAGCGACCCTCATCGTCACTATAAACACCAATACTTAAATTAACTTTCTGTGTGCGAGTATCGGCATGAAACTGTTCATTAAGACCTAAAATGGGATCGTTTGGGGCCATTGCCACGTTTTGGTAGAGACTACTCATCGTATGTACGCACCTGATTTTTGATAAAAAAGAAAAGAAAAGCGATAATGGAGGATTGCCTTTAAAACACACCTACAACATTTAAGTATATCAAATGAGCCAAGCAAAATTCGTAGAATTTCCAAATAGTCCCTTTCAACTCTATCAGCCTTTTCCTCCCGCAGGCGATCAGCCCGCTGCTATTGAGGCACTAGTTGAGGGAGTTGATGATGGACTCATGTTCCAAACATTGCTAGGAGTGACTGGTTCAGGCAAGACCTATACGATGGCTAATATGATCGCTAGACTGGGCCGGCCGGCCTTGGTTTTAGCTCCCAATAAGACCTTGGCGGCTCAATTATATTCAGAGATGAGGGAGTTTTTTCCACGTAATGCGGTTGAGTACTTCGTCTCCTACTATGATTATTATCAACCGGAAGCGTATGTGCCTGCTCGTGATTTGTTTATTGAAAAGGACTCCTCGGTTAATGAGCATATCGAGCAAATGCGCCTTTCAGCAACTAAAAGTTTGCTCGAACGACGTGATACGATCGTCGTTGGTACGGTGTCGACAATTTATGGTATTGGTAACCAAAGTGACTATCATGCCATGATTCTCTTGTTGAGAGTTGGGGATGAAATACCACGTAATGAGCTTTTGGCGCGTTTAGTCTCAATGCAATATGAGCGTAATGACATGGAGTTTAGTCGTGGTACTTTCCGAGTGCGCGGTGATGTGATTGATGTCTTCCCCTCTGAGAACGCTGAGCTCGCAGTGCGTTTGAGTATGTTCGATGATGAAATAGAGACGATTGAGCTGTTTGACCCCTTAACAGGTAAAGTGCGTCATGAGATTCCTCGTTTTACTATCTATCCTAGTTCTCACTTTGTTACTCCTAGAGAAACAATTTTGCGAGCGATTGAAACGATTAAAGAAGAACTCAGGGATCGTAAGCAATATTATTACGATCAAGGGATGTTAGTTGAGGCGCAGCGCATTGAGCAGCGAACTTTATTTGATCTCGAAATGATGCAAGAACTGGGCTTTTGTAAAGGTATTGAAAACTACTCTAGGCATTTATCAGGGGCCGCTCCCGGCGAGCCTCCTGCCACTTTAATTGATTATTTGCCTCAAGATGCTTTAATGTTTTTTGATGAGAGTCACGTGATGATGGGGCAGTTGCGTGGAATGTACCGTGGTGACCGTTCACGCAAGGAAACTTTGGTTCAGTTTGGCTTTAGATTGCCATCAGCACTGGATAATAGGCCGTTAAAAATTGAAGAGTTTGAGCAACGAATGCGACAGAGTGTCTTTGTTTCAGCGACACCCGCAGACTATGAAAAAGAACGTTCAGATCAGGTGGTAGAGCAAGTAGTACGACCGACAGGTTTAGTTGACCCAGTGGTTGAGGTTCGACCTGCATTGACTCAAGTAGATGATTTATTAGGTGAGGCCAAAGAGCGCATTGCTGTTGGAGAGCGGGTTTTAGTTACAACGCTAACTAAGCGGATGGCGGAGGATTTGACCGAGTATTTAGAGGAAAATGGTCTAAAGGTACGTTATTTACATTCTGATATTGATACCGTAGAAAGGGTAGAGATTATTCGTGATTTACGGCTTGGTACCTTTGATGTTTTGGTAGGAATTAACCTTTTAAGAGAGGGGTTAGACATTCCGGAAGTCTCCTTAGTGGCCATTTTAGATGCCGATAAAGAGGGCTTCTTACGCTCTGACCGAAGCTTGATTCAGACTATCGGACGGGCAGCTCGTAACCTTAACGGCAGAGCAATTTTGTATGCTGATCGGATTACTGATTCAATGGCGAGAGCGATTGACGAAACAGAGCGACGACGTATTAAACAGATCAGTTTTAATGAGGAGCATGGCATTATTCCAGTAGGTGTGCAGAAAAAGGTCAAGGAGATGATTGATGGTGTGATGAGCCCAGTCAATGAACCGGATTCGATGATAAAAACAGATGACTTGAAGCGTTTTATTAATGACGAAAAAGCGCTCAGTCGCGAGCTCAAACGCCTTGAGAAGGCGATGATGGATCATGCTAAAAATCTGGAGTTTGAACAAGCAGCCGCCGTGCGAGATCAGTTACAAAGGCTGAAGCAGGAAGTTTTGTTAAACTCTTAAGTGCCATCGGATGTTGAGGTGCTAATCAATGTATGATTAGTTTTTTAAATTGCTTTATGAAGTTTTAATCAATGCGTATTACTCCGCTCTCAAAAAAAATAATTGTTATCATTTTTGCCGTGACTTTCACTTTGGTGGTTTTGGCTGGGCTGATGCCGCAGGGCGAGAGGTTGCCTGAGGAAATCCCAGCGGCAACAACAGAGTTGGAAGAGATTGAGGCCTTGAATGAGCAAAAACAAGAAGAAATCCTAGTGCGATCTTTAACTAACTTTTCGCATGATATTGATAGTGACTTATCAAGTGAAATTCAGTATACGGGCTATATTAAGGGGGCGGGTAGTGCTATTTTTCGCCTACATGCGCAGGCAGGGCAAGAGTTAATCGCTAAGTTGGAAGATGAGCAGAGTCAGTTATTCGAGTTATTGTTGTTTAGTAATATCAGTAGTGGCGTAGTCACTGTGATCAGTGGTGAGCCTTATAGTATTCCTGATAATGGTTTATACGAACTACGTATTGTTTTTCGTAGTCATATTGAGTCAATTCAAGCGGTAGAGGCTGATAATAAGCAGGCTCTACCTCATCTCTTTAACTTGAGCTTAAAGTTAAACTGATTAATTAGAGAGTATGTTATGGAAAATAAACCCTTAGCGGTCATAGTGTTTGAAGACGATGGTAATGAGGCGGTGCTGACGCTGTGGGAGGCTGTCGAGCAATTGCAAAGAAAAGGCCTGAGAGTGGGCGGACTGCTTAATAAAAAAGACGGTAAGGGTGGTTATATAGGTGAGGTCATCTGTTCTATTAACGATGATCGTGAGTATACGATTTTAGTGGATCGAGGTTCAGGAGCAAGCGGTTGTCGATTGGATAGCGTTGCTTTAGCCGAATCCAGTACTGTACCTAGAGAGGCGCTAGATCAAGGGGTTGATGTATTAGTTATCAATAAGTTTGGTATTGCAGAAGCAGAAGGCGGTGGCTTAGTAGCAGAGATGAGCCGTGCCGTGAGTGAAGGGGTGCCTGTTCTTGCCACTGTCCACAATAAATATGCGGATGCTTGGCGTGACTTTAGTGGAGAACTGGGACTTGAATTGTTTCCAATGGTTGAAGAGGTATTGGCCTGGGCTGAGGTCCAGTTAGCAGAAGCTTAGCTCTTCCTGATAAGAGTTTATATTGAAGTGTTTTAGAAAAAAGAACCCCGTTTTTTAACTTCAACTAGTTAAAAAAGCGGGGTTCTTTTTGAATGCTAAGCATCTAATAACCTATTCAATAAATAGAGTTTTAGTTGCTTTTGCAGCTATGAAGAACACGAGTTTATTGCTTTTTCTCGCCACCTAACGCTTCTGTTAAGTCTTCTAATAGGCCAGAGAACTCCTTACACATTAGGGTCATGTCAGCATCGTAGCGTTCTACATCATCTGCGCCACTTGGGTTGCGTTGCTCATCTAGGATTTCTAGTGCTTGGATACGTTTGATTTCCAGTGTGTCGTGTAGAACGAAGCTGACGCGATCACGCCAAGTTAATCCTAGTTTAGTCACTATTTTGCCGCTTTCAATATGCTTACTGACTTCTTCCTGGCTAGGAATGACATTAGTAAAGCGTACCGTTGCTCGATCCTCTTGTGTTGACTTAAACTCTGCTTGAGGCTCTAGGTTAAAACCTTCGGTGGCTTCATCGCTAAAAATCCATTCAGTCATGGCTGTGCTAGGAGAAACCTCTGTCATAAAGGACTGTATAGGCATTGGGTCAAGGGCTTTGACTAATAAAGAAATCACCTCATCTGCTTTGGAAGCAGTGCCAGCATCAATGTATAGCCAATGATTTTCCAAGTCTAAACAAGCACGAGTTTGACGAAAAATGCTAAAAGCTTTAGGAATTAACGTGTCAGTGACCATCTCCTTAATCTCTCGCATCTGCTTACGACCTGGCTTGTAACCTTGTTGCTCTTCAATCTCTATAGCTTTTTCACGAGTGAATTGATTAATGACACTAGCTGGTAATAGTTTTTTCTCGGCTTGTAAGGTCAGGAAATAATACTGTCCTAGCTCATAAACCAGGCCACTTTCCTCCAGTGGAGTAACCCAGCCTAGCTTAGTATCTTGACCAGGACTGCCCTCAATAAAAGCATGCTCCTGGAGTTTTTCCTCTAAGTCTTGAGCCGTGATTTTCCAGTCGGGGTTGAGACGGAATAGTTTAAGATTTTTGAACCACATGTTTTTTCCAAAAGGCTAAGTGTAGCATTTTGAGAATAAGTCGCAAGAAAAATACAAGGGGTGGATAAAACTAGCAATACTGTGCAAACATACAGTATAATTAGTGGCATAATGATGACAAAGTAGCAAGACATAGCTTGCTACAGAGGCACTATAAATTTTATAAGGAAACTTTGCATGAGTACAAAAGCAACTAAAGCAGCTAAAGCAGCTGACGCCGAGCGTTCTAAAGCCTTAACCGCTGCCTTATCCCAGATAGAAAAGCAATTTGGGAAGGGTTCTGTGATGCGCTATGGTGATAATGAGATCCAGCATGATATTCAAGTCGTATCTACAGGGTCTTTAGGCTTGGATATTGCTTTAGGTGTGGGTGGATTGCCACGTGGTCGCGTGATTGAGGTATATGGTCCAGAGTCTTCTGGTAAGACGACTTTGACTTTGCAAGTCATTGCCGAAATGCAGAAAGTAGGTGGTACATGTGCTTTTATTGATGCTGAGCATGCCCTAGATGTTCAGTACGCTAGTCGCTTAGGTGTTAATCTTGAGGACTTGTTGATTTCACAGCCTGATACAGGTGAGCAGGCATTGGAGATTACTGATGCCTTAGTACGTTCGGGCTCAGTAGATTTGATTGTTATTGACTCCGTAGCTGCCTTAACTCCTCGTGCCGAGATTGAGGGTGATATGGGTGATAATCTCCCCGGTCTTCAGGCTCGCTTGATGAGCCAAGCATTGCGCAAATTAACTGCTTCTATTAAGCGCACTAATTGTATGGTGATCTTCATTAATCAGATCCGTATGAAGATTGGTGTTATGTTTGGTAGTCCTGAGACGACGACTGGTGGTAACGCCTTAAAGTTCTATTCATCAGTACGTTTGGATATTCGCCGCATTGGTGCAATCAAAAAGGGTGATGAGGTTGTAGGTAATGAGACCCGTGTTAAGGTTGTCAAAAATAAAATTGCCCCTCCATTCAAACAGGCCGAGTTCGATATTATGTATGGTGCTGGTATTTCCCGTGAGGGTGAGATTATCGATCTAGGTGTTAAGGCTGATATCGTTGATAAGGCAGGTGCTTGGTATAGTTATGATGGCACTCGCATAGGTCAGGGTAAGGATAATGTCCGTGAGTATTTACGTGAGCATCCAGCTATGGCTATTGAAATCGAGAATAAGATCCGCGAGAATTTAGGTCTTATTGAGCGTGCCATTACGATTGAGCCGGTTGAAGGTGCTGATGCTGAGTCACCTGATGAGGCTTGATTTTAGAGTTTAGACAGATGAGTTCTGAGCACAATGATAATCCGCCAAAGTACGGCTCTTTAGCTGAAGAGTTAGTTGCTAAGTCTGAAGAGAGTAGCACCCAAAAGTCATCAGTCAACCTTTTGGCTAAGGCTGTGGCTATTCTCTCTAGGCGAGAGCATTCTCAAAAAGAGCTGAGACAGCGGTTGCTGCGCTATACAGATGACCTTGATGCTATTGAGGCAGTGATTACTCGATTGCAGCGAGAGAATTGGCAATCTGATGAGCGTTTTGTAGAGAACTTCGTGCAGAGTAGGGAGCAGCGTTGGGGTAATCAAAAGATTCTTCAGGCTTTGTCACAGCATGATCTTGATAATGAGCAGTTAAGTGATCTAAAGGAAAGTCTCAAAGAATCAGAGTACGATAGGGCACGTGAGATTTGGATTAGACGTTTTGGTGCTAAGTACGGAGTCGATCTTTATGGGTCTGACACTATTGTTGATGAAGAGTTTTTGGGTGAGAGTGAGCAGCAAAGCTATGAGGAGCAGGCCAAAGAAAAGGCTAAGCAAATGCGTTTTTTAGCTTCTCGCGGCTTTAGTGCTGATGTGGTCTACAAGGTTGTGAACTCTCGTGGCGCACCTGAAGAAAGTTAGCATAAAGAAAGCCAAATTATGTGTTTTATCCATAATTTGCCGTAACTCTCGGTTTTAAACAGGGGTATTAGGCAAGTCATTGTTCGTTTAGATGTGATTTTTAATCATGAAGACACTTAAGTTAAAGGCTAAGAATTTAAAGTAATTCTTAGCCTTTAGTTTTTAATCTGCCAAAATGCGTTCAGCTTCTTGCTTCACTCGTTCAGGTGCTGTGCCACCAATATGATTTCGAGCATTAACAGAGCCTTCTAAAGTTAGCACTTCAAAAACATCTTCTTCTATGTTTGCGTCAAATGCTTTTAGTTGACTGAGGTCTAAGTCTGCCAAGTCGCATTCAAGTTCTTCACACTTGCGCACTGCGAGGGCAACCACTTCATGAGCGTCACGGAATGGGATGCCTTTTTTAACAAGGTAATCAGCTAGGTCAGTAGCTGTAGAGAAGCCCTGTAAGGCAGCTGCACGCATATTATCAGCCTTGACTGTAATGCCGCCTACCATATCAACAAAGATCGTTAGGGTATCGCGTAAGGTGTCGGCTGTATCAAATAGGCCTTCCTTATCCTCTTGGTTATCCTTGTTGTAAGCTAAAGGCTGAGCTTTCATGAGTGTTAACAAGGCGACAAGGTGGCCATAAACACGGCCGGTTTTACCACGCACTAATTCAGGTACATCAGGATTTTTCTTTTGAGGCATGATGGAGCTGCCGGTACAAAAGCGGTCAGCTAATTGAATAAAGCCAAAACGTGGGCTCATCCAGATAATCAGCTCTTCAGAAAGGCGTGATAGATGCATCATAATCATACTGCTTACTGAACAAAACTCAATCGCAAAATCACGGTCAGATACAGCGTCTAGAGAATTACGACATACGGCCTCGAAGTCTAGAGTAGCAGCGCTGCGCTCACGATCGATAGGATAAGAAGTTCCCGCTAAGGCAGCAGCACCTAGAGGAGAGCGATTAACACGACGACGACAGTCCTCAAGGCGTTCGGCGTCACGACCAAACATTTCTGCGTAAGCGAGTAAATGATGACCAAAAGTCACTGGCTGTGCTACTTGTAAATGAGTAAAGCCAGGCATGATGGTTGTATGATTGTCTAAGGCTACTTTTGCCAAGGCTTTGCGTAACTGCTTCAGTAAGTCGAGGGAATTATCGATTTCTTCACGGAGCCAGAGACGCATATCAGTAGCGACTTGGTCATTGCGTGAACGGCCTGTGTGTAGGCGCTTACCAGCATCACCAATGAGTTCTACTAGCCTTTTTTCAATATTAAGGTGCACATCTTCAAGATCGAGCGACCACTCAAATTCACCGGCTTCAATCTCCGTGATGATGATTTGCATACCACTCTGAATTTGCTGTAAGTCTTCTTGGCTGATTACCCCAACGTGTGCCAACATCTCAGCATGAGCAAGGGAGCCTTGAATATCAAAAGCTGCTAGACGCTGGTCAAAATTGACGGAAGCAGTGTAGCGTTTGACCAAATCGGAAACGGGTTCATTAAAACGCGCAGACCATGCTTTTGCTTTATTATCGAATTGGTTTTGGGTGTTGTTATCTGGAGTAGTAGAATCAGTCATGTGATTGAAAATATCTGTAAAATAGAACAGCGTCAAGCAAACCTCTTGCGACACTGATTAATTAAGTTATTACTTTGCTAGTGTCTAATTATAAAGGCTTTGTCTTCACACGGATCCAAACATTATTTTTATTTGTGAAAATGTTATGACTATGACACCTTTGACCGTTGCTGTAGCACAGGCTAAATTCGCATGTGCTGACATCACGGCAAATATCCAAAAAATTGTAGCTATTGCCAAAACTGCCCATAGTAAAGGAGCTGACCTGTTGCTATTGCCGGAGTTGGCCTTAAGTGGAGTGGGGTTGCAGGATTTGCTTAAACGCGACAGTTTTCTTAAGCAGCAACAAGAAGGTCTGTCAATTCTCTGCAAAGAGTTAGTTGAGTTTTCTGGCCTATCGGTGGTGTTAGGGCATATAGTAGTTGATGAAGGGCGTTTGTTTAATGCTGCTTCGGTTGTTGAAAATGGGCAGTTGAAGCAAAGCCAGCATCAATGCTCTATTAATAACAGTAGACTAGTAGACGCCTCTTTTTACCTGAGTCCGGGAAAGGCTTTAGAGCAAGCTATCATCGATATTAAAGGGCATCGTTTTGCTATAGCGATTAGCGAGGATGTCTGGCAAGACGGTTTTTTTGATATGCTTCGCGAACAAGACGTAAAAAGTCTTTTGTTATTAGATTCGACGCCTTATCACGTGGGCCGTATGGGAGAGTATCAAAAGCAACTAATTGATCAGTTGGAAGATAATGCAATAAATGTTTTTTATACTAATCAGGTTGGCGGGCATGATGAGTTAATCTACGAAGGACGCGCTTTTTTACTGAATACAGAACAAGAGCTGCAGGTAGAGGTTGATCATTTTGTTGAAGCGTTGGCTATTTATCAATCAAATAGCAGTTATGTTTGGTCTCTATCAGAGATTCAAGAGTTGACGATGAATCTTGAAGGGGCTGAAATTAAGCCAACAGACTTATTGTGTTATCGCGCTACAGAAGTTATAGAGTCAGAGATTTGGCGTGCTTTAGTCTTGAGTACAAGAGATTTTTTACAGGACAGTGGTATCAAGAAGGTGATGTTGGGACTGTCCGGTGGTATGGACTCGGCATTAGTGTTAGCTGTGCTCTACGATGCTATTGGTCCAGAAAAGATAACTGCAGTAATGCTATCTTCACCATATACATCTCAGCTTTCATTAGACCTAGCAGAAGATATGGCCCAGCGCTTGGGTGTGACATATCACGATATTAGTATTGAGCCTATGTATAAATCGTATATGCAAGGTTTAGCACCTATTTTTGCTGGTATGCCTCAAGACACGACTGAGGAAAATCTTCAGGCACGCATTCGTGGCGTGATCTTGATGGCTTTATCTAATAAATTAGGTGGAATGATTATTTGCAGTGGAAATAAGTCGGAGGCGGCGACGGGGTATAGCACACTTTATGGTGATACGGTAGGTGGTTTTGCTGTACTAAAAGATGTGACTAAGACCTTAGTTTATCGTCTAGCTAAGTGGCGTAACACGCAAGAAGAAGTGATCCCTGTGGGTATTATTACGCGACCACCATCAGCAGAGTTAGCAGAGGGTCAAGTAGATCAGGATAGTTTGCCTGAGTACGACATCCTTGATGATATTTTATATCGCTTGATAGAGTTGAAACAAAGTAGTGCAGAAATTATAGATGCTGGATTTGACTCGGAAACTGTTGATAAGATTAGTCGATTATTAAAACTAAACGAATATAAACGACGTCAAACAGCGCCAGGACCAAGAATTACCGAAGGTGCATTTGGTATTGATTGGCGATACCCTTTATCACATGGTTTTAAATTTTGAAAACAAGTGTAAAGAGCCTGTGGCAAGCTGTAAAGTTTTTACAAATGAACGATAATAATATAAGTCTTATTGAACAATAAGAATAGAATAGCAATTAATTTTAAGGTTATAACTAATGAAACAAATTACCGCAATCATTAAGCCCTTCAAGTTAGATGAGGTACGTGAAGAGTTATCAGAGATCGGTGTTAACGGTTTAACCGTTACTGAGGTGAGAGGTTTTGGTAGACAACGTGGCCATACCGAATTGTACCGAGGTGCAGAGTATGTTGTTGATTTTTTACCTAAGGTGAGAATTGATGTCGTTGTGACTAAGGATCAAGCAGATGCTTGTATTGAGGCTATTATTAAGGCCGCTCGTACTGGTAAAATTGGAGACGGTAAGATTTTCGTGACTAATGTCGAAAAGGTCATACGTATTCGTACGGGTGAGCAGGACGCTTTAGCGATTTAGAGTTTTTAGAGCTTTATTTGCTC
>JAAYRZ010000019.1 GCA_012518515.1 Alcaligenaceae bacterium | reverse complement strand
TCAGTAGAAGCCACCTCACCGCCTAAATGCTTAGCCATCACATGCATACCGCCTGCAATACCTAATACTGGGACATCAGCCAAGAACACAAAGGGAGAAAGCTCCATACTCGGGATATCTACACTACTATCCGCTGGGCCACCGGAAAGGATAATTCCCTTAACACCCTTATTTTGAATTTGATCGCGCAAAAAAGACTCATCCACATCGGCTGGATAAACCTCACTAAACACGCCCGCATCGCGAACGCGACGAGCAATCATCTGGGTAACTTGTGAACCGAAGTCCAGTATTAGGATCTTTTGATGCATAATGATTTACTAAATAAAAAGAACAGAATTAGTCAGCACGATAGTTCGGTGCTTCCTTAACAATTTGTACATCATGAACATGAGATTCACGTACACCAGCTGCAGTAATTTCTACAAACTGAGACTTTGTACGCATATCTTCAATCGATGCACAACCACAATATCCCATGGAAGC
The DNA here is from genome assembly GCA_012518515.1 of Alcaligenaceae bacterium. Lineage (GTDB taxonomy): Bacteria > Pseudomonadota > Gammaproteobacteria > Burkholderiales > Burkholderiaceae_B > Oligella. The sequence continues at coordinate 8,663 of JAAYRZ010000019.1, read as the reverse complement.
ACGAATACCACCAATTAACTGATAAATAATCGCTAACACGCTACCTTTATAAGGAACTCGACCCTCGATACCCTCAGGTACGAGCTTGTCCGCGTTATTAGCAGGATCCTGGAAGTAACGATCGGCAGAACCTTTTTCCATCGCACCTAAACTACCCATACCGCGGTATGACTTATAGCTACGGCCCTGGAATAAGACCACCTCACCCGGTGCCTCTTCAGTACCAGCAAACATACCACCCATCATACAAGTAGAAGCACCAGCAGAAATCGCCTTAGCAACGTCACCTGAATAACGAATACCGCCATCAGCAATTAAAGGTACACCAGTTCCCTCAAGGGCTTTAGCTACATTAGAAATGGCTGTCACCTGAGGCACACCCACACCCGCAATAATGCGAGTCGTACAAATAGAACCCGGACCAATACCTACCTTAACACCATCAGCACCAGCTTCAACTAAGGCTAAAGCAGCTTCGCCGGTAGCGATATTACCACCAATCACTTCTAAGTCAGGGTACTTTTCTTTAGTCCAACGAACGCGATCAAGCACACCTTGTGAATGACCGTGCGCCGTATCAATAATAATGACATCCACACCGGCCGCCACTAATTTTTCGATACGCTCCTCAGTGCCCTCACCGACACCGACAGCGGCACCAACTCGTAACTGACCACGCTCATCCTTACATGCTTGCGGATTTTCAGTGATTTTATAAATATCTTTTACTGTCGCAAGGCCACGTAACTCAAAGGCATCGTTAACAATCAGAACACGCTCTAAACGGTGCTTATGCATCAAGGCTTGAGCCTCTTCTAAGGTACCGCCCTCAAGCATCGTCACTAAACGATCCTTAGGTGTCATCACCTCGCTGATTTTGGCATCTAGACGATCCTCAAAACGAGTATCGCGATTAGTAACAATACCAACCAATTGCTTGCCCTCAACAACCGGCAAACCAGAAATACCATGCTCCTTTTGAAGAGCAATCGCATCACGGACTGTCATGTCCTTGGTTAAGGTATAGGGATTAACAACAATCCCGAATTCGTGTCGTTTTACTCGAGCGACCTCAATCGCCTGCTCATCAGCCGTCATGTTTTTATGAATAATACCAATGCCGCCCTCTTGTGCCATGGCAATGGCAAGACGAGCTTCAGTTACGGTATCCATAGCCGCAGAGACTAGTGGAATATTTAGGCTGATATTACGAGTAAGTTGAGTTTTTAAAGACGTGTCGCGTGGCAACACATTAGAATACGCTGGAACCAATAATACATCATCAAAGGTCAACGCTTTTTGAAGTAAACGCATGAATCTCTCCTGGCGCAAAAGAGGATTATACTACTTAATAAGTTTATGTTTCCACCCAAACCATAGATCAAACAGTTTTATCTAAAGTGATTAAATAATCACCCAACACGGCTTAAAAATGGGGGCCTCATATTACTACTTTATGAGGCCATGAATAAACGCTTAAAGTCAGGCCTAACTACAAAATCATATCCGGTGTTTCAGGTAAAACCTGACCGCCATCAACAACTAGTGACTGTTCCGTAATACTATATACTATATTATTTTAAACATAAAAAAAACCTCGTCACCATTCAAGTAACGAGGTTCTCTTTATAAAGAATGCTCTGTAATCAGCTATCGACTAGTCTAAAAACACTCTAGCATTCATGAACATACGCATCCACGGACTTAGATCACCACCACTATCCTGAGGTCCCCAAGATTCTGGCGCCCAAGACATCATGGCACGACGAACAGTACGTTCAGGGTGCGGCATCATAATAGTAAAGCGCCCATCGGCTGTGGTCACAGCAGCAATACCACTAGTACTGCCATTGGGGTTAAAAGGATATGCTTCAGTAATCACGCCACTGTGATTTACATAACGTAAAGCAGAGCTGACATTATCCAAATCACCATGCTTAGAGAAGTTAGCAAATCCAGAGGCATGTGACACTACGATTGGCGCTTGCATACCAGCCATCCCTTTAAAGAAGATAGACTCTGAGTCACTTACTTCTGCCATCACCAAACGTGCTTCATGACGTGCTGATTTATTTCGAGTAAAGCGTGGCCAATGCTTAGTGCCTGGAATCAGCTCACTAAGATTTGCCAATAACTGACAACCATTGGAGACACCCAACGCAAAGACATCATCACGCTCAAAGAAAGCACCGAATTGCTCTAGTAGCTTAGGATTATAACGAATACTCTTCGCCCAACCTTCGCCCGCACCAAGCACATCACTATAAGTAAAGCCACCTGTGGCGACTAGACCTTGTAGATCATCCAACTCGATACGATCTTCTAGAAGATCCGTCATGTGAATATCATGAACAGTAAAACCTGCCTTATGGAAGGCCCAAGCCATTTCTGATTGGCTATTTAGACCTTGCTCTCGGATAATACCAACTGCTGGACGCTCCTTATTGAAATAAGGCATTGCAATATTTTCCTGAGGGTCAAAAGCGACCTTAGCATTAAGGCCAACGTCATTAACGTCTTGCCAACGTTCATACTCAGCCTTAGCAGTCAGCGGATTCTCACGTAACTTGGCAATTTCATAACCAACCTCGCTCCACGCAGCACCTAGCTCGCTTCGTGGATACTCAAGAACCACACCACCATCACGGAAGACTTCAATGGTGTCTTTATCATTTAAGGTACCAATGGCATGACTGCATAGTGATAAACCAACCTCACGTAATATCTGCAGTACCTTGTCACGGTCCTCAGCGCGAACCTGAATCACCGCACCTAGTTCTTCATTGAATAAAGCCTTGATCGTGCTTTCATCACGTTGAACTTGGACTTGCTCTGGACGAATTTTATAATCACCCCAATCTTGTACTGCGCCATCAAAGGTCAGCATATCGACATTAATCGACACCCCGGTGCGACCAGCAAAGGCCATTTCGGCAACCGTTGCAAACAAACCACCGTCTGAACGATCATGATAAGCAAGAATAGCGCCTTCATCAGCTAGACTACGAATCACTGCAAAGAAGGTTCTTAACTTATCTGCGTCCTCAATATCCGGCACCTCGTCACCGAACTGCCCCATAGTATGGGTCAATACAGAACCACCTAAACGCTGCTTACCCTCACCCAAATCGATCAGAATCAATGAGCTAGGGCCTTGGTCAGTCACCAATTGAGGCGTCAATGTCTTACGAACATCTGCTACCTGCCCAAAAGCTGTTACCACCAAGGAGACTGGTGCAATGACTTCCTTGTCCACAGCCTCATCGCCTGAGCCTTCAGTCCATGCGGTACGCATAGACATAGAATCCTTACCAACAGGAATGGAAATATCCAGCGCCTGACAAAACTCACTCGCTGCCTGTACCGCTTCATAAAGTGCCGCATCCTGACCCGGCATACCACAAGCAGCCATCCAGTTAGCAGATAGCTTGATGCTATCCATCTTCTCAATGTCAGCAGCCACAATATTTGTAAGCGACTCAGCAATTGCCATACGGCTAGCAGCCGCACTATTAACAATAGCTAATGGCGAACGCTCACCCATGGACATCGCTTCACCATGGAAATTCTCATAATCAGCCAAGGTCACGGCACAATCAGCCACTGGTATCTGCCAAGGGCCAACTAATTGGTCTCTAGCAGTTAAGCCGCCAACGTTGCGATCACCAACCGTGATTAAAAAGGATTTACTAGCAACTGTTGGGTGACGCATCACAGATAAACCCAACTCCTTGAGATCCTGCCCCACCACATCGACCGCTTCGACTTCAACAGCTTCGCTTTGAACATCACGATGCATTTTGGGTGTTTTACCTAGAATCACATCAATCGGCACATCAACCGGGCGCACTGTGGTCGCTGCTTGCTGACTTGTGCTGCCCTCTTCGCCTGGTAAGCCCTCACCCTCAACAACACGTAGAGTACGTTCTTCAGTGGCAATACCAACAACCGCATAAGGACAACGCTCACGACGTGCTATGGAATCGAATAACTCTAAACTTTCAGGCGCAATCGCTAACACATAGCGCTCTTGTGACTCATTACTCCAGATTTCTGCTGCGGACATGCCTTTTTCTTCAACATGTACTCGGTCTAAATCAAAAATAGCTCCACGATTGGCATCATCAACTAACTCAGGGAATGCATTAGATAAGCCACCAGCGCCCACGTCATGAATCGCCACGATAGGGTTATTTTCAAGCATCTGCCAGCAGGTATTAATCACTTCCTGAGCACGACGCTCAATTTCCGGATTACCGCGCTGCACAGAGTCAAAGTCCAGAACCTCTGTATTAGTTCCTGCGGACACGCTAGAGGCGGCGCCACCACCCATGCCAATACGCATGCCCGGGCCACCCAACTGAATCAATAAGGCACCATCAGGGATTTCATCTTTAAAACAAAGCTCAGCATCAATACTGCCTAAACCACCTGCAATCATAATGGGCTTCTGATAACCCCAACGGCGACCACCCACGGTCTGCTCATAAGTACGGAAATAGCCGAGAATATTAGGACGACCAAATTCATTATTAAATGATGCGCCACCCTGTGGCCCTTCAAGCATGATATCTAATGCCGAAGCGATGCCACCAGGCTTGCCATGAGAGTCCTCTTCCCAGCGTTCAGCTAGATTTTTTAACTGAAGATTAGCGACGGTATAGCCGGTTAAACCTGCTTTAGGATTAGCGCCACGACCTGTCGCTCCCTCGTCTCTGATTTCACCACCGGCACCAGTAGATGCGCCCGGATACGGAGCGATCGCGGTTGGATGGTTATGCGTCTCAACCTTCATCAAGGTATGAGTCAAACGCTTCTTAGCTTGATAGACAAAGCTACCATCTGCGCGCTTAGGTGCAAAAAATCGACTGGACTCAGCGCCTTCCATAATGGCTGCATTATCTGCATAAGCCACTACAGTACCACGCGGATTATGATTGTGCGTATCACGAATCATACCAAATAAGGACTTATCCTTGGCTTCACCGTCAACAGTCCAAGTGGCATTAAATATCTTATGGCGACAATGCTCACTATTAGCCTGCGCAAACATCGTCAGCTCAACGTCTGTGGGATTACGTCCAAGCCCTACAAATGCTTCGACTAGGTACTCTACCTCATCCTCAGATAAGGCTAGACTCCAATCTACATTCACCTTTTCCAAAGCCGCCGCACCCTCTTCAAGAATAGGTACGGTACGCAAAGGCTGAGGCTCCAACTCGACAAACAGAGCTTGTGGGTCAAAAGCATCACCCACTACTACCGTCTGGCTCATACGGTCATGAACTAGCTTAATAAATTCCTGAAGCTGTTCATCCTTGATAGTACTACCAGACCAGAAACTTTTTTCTGGAGTAACCGCCATAAAAATACCGCGCTCAATACGGCTAATTCCCTCAAGACCACAGTTACGAGCAAGGTCAGTGGCTGTAGAGGCCCATGGGGAAATAGTACCTAGTCGCGGTATGATACGTAACTCAATATCATGCTTGGCAATCTGCGCCTCTGCTACTTTGGTGTCGCGCGTCAAAAACTTCGTCACTGCTGCTTGCTGCTCCGCAGATAACGGGTCCTCGCTGTACACGTAATACTCAAAACGCGTAAAAATTTTATCAATGGCTAAGTCTAAGGCTTTAATCTGCTCCTTAAGACGAATTTTAGTCGATTCTGGCAGTGCGACAGCACCGGGGACAATCAAATAAGATGACACGTGATTTACCTAATGCAAGGATATTAAAAGGACATTAAAGAGAGGTTCATAAAAGCTACTGCTAAAGTACTCAAAAGCTCTCTTTAAAAGAACAGGCTATATTTTAGCCTTTTTTAGATTTTACTGTACGTTTCTTTATTTACAACTTATTTTGTAATAGTTTGTTAAAAATCAGCTTTACAGCTCCTGTGACTCAGCCCTTAAACGCTATAATCATCGCATTTAATCTTTAATTTCAATCACTTAGGGTTTCTAGGGTTAATCTATAAACACCCTCAAGAATAGGCGCTAAGCTATTAATAAATAAAGACATTTACTAAATCTATATGTATAATAGATTGAGCCTATATCACAACACACTTTAATAAATATATCTATGTTGACTTTGCACAAATCCCCTATTTTTAAACGTGCGGGGGCGACCCTGCTTGCGCTCTGCTGCGGCTTAGCCAGTACTGCTGTGACTGCGCAAAATGTAGCTAGCATCGAGTCTGCGCCAATTGTTGGTCGCGTGGACAATGGTGGTGCCATTCTTAACTCTGAAATTGCTCTGGTCGTTAGTCTTGATGACAATCAAGTACTTTATTCAAAAAATGCAGATGTTATTCGCCCCATTGCCTCAATTAGCAAACTCCTATCAGCCTTAGTAATCACACGCTCTGGTCTGCCTATGGACGACAAAATCACGATTACAGCAGATGATATTGATCGCGTCAAAAACTCTAGCTCTCGATTAAGTGTAGGTACCACCCTAACTCGTCGCGAAATGCTCCTTTTATCATTGATGTCATCCGAAAACCGCGCTTCACATGCCTTAGGCCGCACCTATCCTGGCGGCATGGCGGCTTTTGTCAATGAGATGAACTCTCTTGCCCGTCAATTAGGCATGACACGTAGTCGCTTTGTTGAGCCTACAGGTTTATCACCGATGAATGTTTCAACGCCTAACGATCTAGTCCGCCTACTTCGTGCCGTTGAAAAAGATAGCACCATCAAACGCTTTTCAACAAGCGATGATTATAGTGTAGTCACTAGTAACGGTCGTACTGAGCAATATCGCAATACTAACCGCTTGATTCGTAATGACGACTGGTCCATCCATATTTCCAAAACTGGTTATATTCGGGAGTCAGGCCAAAGCTTAGTTATGATTTCTGAATTCGAAAGACGTCCAGTAGCTATTGTTCTATTAAACGCGGATGGCAGACTTAACCGTTTTGCTGATGCAGTTCGTGTACGTCATGTAGTACAAAACGACTACCCAAGCTTATTCTAAGCAATCTTTCTTAAGACATAAAATAATGGCCTGCAAAAACACATGCAGGCCATTATTTTTTATCAAGATGATTTAAGCTAATTAAGGCTTAATCGCAATCTTCAGAACACCATCCTCTTGGTTCATAAACATCTCGTAAGCGGCCACAATATCATCCAAAGGACGGGTGTGAGTAACCAAAGACTCCAAATCCACCGCACCGGATTCAATCACATTTAACAAACGGCGCATACGCTCTTTACCCCCCGGACACAAGGCCGTCTTAATCGTATGGTCACCCAAACCTGCAGCAAAGGCATTAATCGGAATAACCACATCTTCAGAATACACACCTAGACTGGATAAAGTACCGCCTGGCTTCAATACACGCAGAGCCTGCTCCCAAGTAGATTGTAAACCTAAACACTCAATACTCGAGTCAACGCCACGCCCCTTAGTAAGCTTCATAATCTCGTCAACCACATCGACTTCTTTGAAATTAAGCGTAACGTGAGCTCCCATTTTTTTAGAGACTTCTAGGCGCTCATTATTGCCATCGATAGCGATAATCATGCTAGCACCACGCAATCGCGCTCCAGCCGTTGCACACAGTCCGATAGGACCTTGAGCAAAAATTGCTACAAAATCACCAATCTTAATATTGGCATTTTCAGCACCCACAAAACCTGTCGACATGATATCAGGACACATCAACACCTGCTCATCCGTCAAACTATCCGGCACGGGTGCCAAGTTAGCTTGGGCATCAGGCACAAGTACGTATTCAGCCTGTGTACCATCAATCCAGTTACCAAAACGCCAACCAGCAGTGGCTTTATAACCATGGCAAGAACACGTACCATCATCCTGAATCCAAGCACCATCCTGTGAAGGAAAACCATCTTGCGACGGATAAGAAGTAAAGCTCGGACAAATTGCGCCCGCAATGACTCGCTGCCCCTCTTGATAACCATGAACGTTACTGCCCAGCTTTTCAATAATACCTACAGGTTCATGACCTACAGTCAAACCCTTTTCAACAGGGTACTCACCCTTCAAAATATGGATATCAGTACCACAAATAGTTGTTGTTGTAATACGAATCAAGGCGTCATTAGGCCCCACATCAGGGATAGGCTTATCAACTAACTCAATACGACCTGGTTCAATAAATACTGCTGCTTTCATCATTGCCATACTCTCTACTCCTTTTTTAGTAGATTTAAATTTTGATGCTTAGGCTAAAAAACATCAAAACCAAGAAAAATAACAACATAACAATAACTTAGAAGGTATTAACCTCTTAAAACCAGCTTAACTGAGCGCAGAAACAGAGGTCAATCAACTGTTTAGTTTACTCCTGTCTTATATCAATCTTATGACTAATATACAGCAAAACTTCTATTTTTGCTGTATATTTATACAGCATACGATTTATTTATCCATCGTTAAAAAAGTGATTTTTGATGAAAGTAAGCTTACTTGGAAAGAGCCTAGACATAGAGCGACTGAGCACTCTCAGTCAACATCTTCCTCTATTTTTAAGTCATGTTCCTGCAGGATTTCCCTCGCCAGCACAGGATTATATTGAGCAAAGCCTAGATCTTAATGAGCTCTGTATTACACACCCTGAAGCCACCTACTTCGTTCGTTGTGAGGGTGACTCCATGATAAACGCTGGCATCCGGAGTGGTGATA
>JAAYRZ010000165.1 GCA_012518515.1 Alcaligenaceae bacterium | reverse complement strand
TTGGTAGACGGTACTGGAGTCGAACCAGCGACCTCTACGATGTCAACGTAGCGCTCTAACCAACTGAGCTAACCGTCTATATATGTGGTAAGAGAAAGATTATAGGGGTTCTATTTGTTCTTGTCAAACATATCACCACGGTTATTTAAAATTATTCAATATTTAAAGCTTGTTCTCTCAATTGTTCAACAAATAACTTCATCTCAATAACAGCTTGGGTATTTTCTAGTGATGCTGCTTTTGAACCTATAGTGTTGATTTCTCTATTCATTTCTTGGAATAGGAAATCTAGACGGCGGCCAAGGCTTTGTTTGTTGTTAGTTTTTTTATCTGTGGTTACTGTGCCACGTTGACTGCTAAGCATTTGACGCAATTCAGTGGTATGTGACTTCAAACGGGTGATTTCTTCGGCGATATCGACTCGGATGCCAAAGAGGGAGGTTTCTTGGGCGATACGCATCGATAGTTCCTCACCACTGATATATTCAAAACCGGAGGGAGCGATAGCTGTCAGGGCATCTGTTAGGCGTTGATGAATTTTTTCTGTTTGGCTTATCAGTAGTTGTTCTTGCTGTGCTTCTAGCTGATTGACAATAGTAAGAATCTCATCGGCATAGCCCAGCATGGTTTTGGCTAGTCTTTCTCCCTCACGCAAGCGCATGGCGGTGAATTCATTAATGGCCAAGTCTACTGTTTTAAGGCAGTGCTCAGAAATCGCCTGCCAACGTTGCGCTTCTTCGGAGCGTTCTTCTTCGCTAATTTCTTCAGTAGCCTGGATTTCTTTGCCAAGCTGCAGGATGTCAGCAAAACCAGGTGTAGGCATGTCGGGAAAGTATCGTCTTAATTTAGCGATTTCTTCAACGACGCGCTCCATAGTGTCAGCATCAAGTTCAAATTTATCTTTAGTTTTTTGAGACTTAAAAGTGATTTTTAGTTCGACTTTACCACGATGGATGCGCTGGCTAATTAGTTCGCGCAGTTTATCCTCGATGATCTTGAACTCCTCCGGTATGCGAATATTTAAATCCAGATAGCGATTGTTCACACAACGCAACTCTACCTGTAGCGTACCTTGGTCAAACTCAGTCTTGATATTACTGAAAGAGGTCATACTAGAAATCATAAAAGTACCTTAAAAGAATCGTGTATATACTAAAAACTTTCTTTAGAAGGCCTTATAATATGGCATAAAGCAAACTTTGTAAAAAAAATTTTAGAGGAAATTATGTCCGTTACTTCTTTTAGTATTGATTCCCCGCGACCTTCTGGACGTGAAAGCTCAACTATGCGTCAGGTCAAAGTGACTCGGGGCTTTACTCCCTATGCCGAGGGTTCGGTACTTATTGAGGTAGGACAGACAGTCGTCTTGTGTAATGCCAGTGTGTTGGATCGAGTTCCTCCATTTTTAAAGGGTAAGGAGCAAGGTTGGGTGACTGCGGAGTACGGTATGCTACCCAGATCAACTCATACTCGCTCTGATCGTGAGGCGGCTCGTGGTAAGCAAAGCGGTAGAACCCAAGAAATTCAACGGTTAATTGGTCGCAGTTTGCGTGCGGTTACTGATTTAGGAAAACTGGGTGAACGTACGATTCATTTGGATTGTGATGTTTTACAGGCCGATGGTGGAACCCGTTGTGCAGCGATTACTGGCGCTTGGATTGCTCTTGCGGATGCTGTTTCAAAGCTTCTCAAGGAAGGCTTAATTACCGAGAATCCATTAAATGATCGTGTTGCAGCGGTTTCTGTTGGTATGTGGAATAATCAGGCCGTTCTTGATTTGGACTACGCCGAAGATTCTGCTTGTGATGCGGACATGAATATTGTCATGACCGGTAGTGGCCACTATGTTGAGGTGCAGGGTACGGCAGAGGGTCAAGTATTTAGCAAGGGTGATTTAGATACATTACTTACTTTGGCAGGTAAAGGCGTATCTCAGCTCCTGCGAGTTCAGCAAGATGCCTGGCCGCAGCAGTAATCTTGTCTGAGCTCTTGCTCTTCAATTCCTTTTAGTTCAAATTCATAAATTATGTCACTACTCAATCAATTAACCCATATCGTTTTAGCTTCAAATAATCAGGGTAAGCTCAACGAGTTCGCCGCTTTATTTGAGCAGCATGATATTAAAATTACGCCGCAAGGCGAATTAAATGTCACCGAATGTGATGAGCCATATCATAGTTTTGTAGAAAATGCCTTGTGTAAAGCTCGCCATGCGAGTAAGCAGACTGGACTACCCGCTGTTGCGGATGATTCGGGTCTTGTCGTGACAGCTTTAAATGGCTTGCCTGGTGTCATGTCAGCACGTTATGCTACGCTTTTTGGTGAAGAAAAGTCAGACCATAATAACAATACCCGTTTGATTCGTGAGTTGCAAAAGTATGAGGATAAATCGGCTGCATATATTGCAGTTTTGGTCTTGGTTCGACATGCTGATGATCCGGCTCCTTTAATTGCGCAGGCCTGGTGGAAGGGTGAAATTCAAGATGAGCCTCAGGGGCAGTATGGCTTTGGCTATGACCCACATTTTTATATTCCTGGCTATGGTTTGACAGCAGCAGAGATGCAGCCTGAGCTGAAAAATAGCCTCAGCCACCGCGGAATTGCCTTGAAAAAATTAATTGCCGAGATGGAAGCAGCGAACTAGTGAAAACTATTACTATTCATCGTGTCGATAGCAATCAGTCGATAGCCCCTAAAGCACTAGAGGAAGTTGAGGTGCTGGGCTCCGGTCCACGTTTTACCCAGAGTTTACCGCCTTTGTCTTTGTATGTTCATGTGCCGTGGTGTGTAAAAAAGTGTCCTTATTGTGATTTTAATTCACATGCCTTACAAGATGGTATTCCAGAAGAAAGGTATTTACAGGCGCTTGAGGCGGATTTGATCCACCATCTACCCTATATCTGGGGGAGGACTGTACATACAGTCTTTATCGGTGGGGGCACTCCTAGTTTGTTATCAGCTGCAGCTATGGATAGGCTGTTATCAATGCTTAGGAATCTGCTCGGGCTTGGTCCAAATATTGAAATCACGATGGAAGCAAATCCAGGAGCGATTGAGGCTGATAAATTTAAGGAGTTTGCGGCAAGCGGTATTAATCGTTTATCACTTGGTATACAGAGCTTTAATGATCAGCATTTAAAACTGCTGGGTCGGGTTCATGATGCTGATAAGGCTCGTCGAGCTATTGAAATTGCTCAACGATACTTTGAACGTATTAATCTTGACCTGATGTTTGCTTTACCCACTCAATCGCTAGCAGAGCACCGCCAAGACTTGCTTGAGGCTTTGTCCTATGATACTGAGCATTTGTCGCTTTACAATTTGACATTAGAGCCCAATACGGTGTTTGCGAAGTATCCACCAAAAGACCTCCCCGATGATGAGTTGGTAGATGATATGTTGGATCAAAATATCAACTTAACAGCTGAAAGGGGTTATGAGCATTATGAAGTATCCGCTTATGCCAAAAGCGGTGCTTATGCTCGTCATAATACCAATTACTGGCAGTTTGGTGATTATTTGGGTATAGGGCCTGGAGCTCACGGAAAGATCAGTTTTCCTGACAAAATAGTCCGCACGGTTAATCAACGCTCGCCAGAAAACTGGATGGCTAATGCCTTAAAGGCTGATGGTTCTCATCAGGTAGAGTGGCGTGAGCTCGATGCAGCAGATATTCCTTTTGAGTTTATGCTAAACGCATTGAGGCTACGCGAAGGTGTAGAGCAGTGTTTGTTTGCTGAGCATACAGGGCTATCACCCTTTATTATGAAGAAGCAATTAAATCAGGCTATAGAGAAAAAACTTCTTGAGGATTCAGCGCTTAGATATCAGCCTACTGATTTAGGATGGCGTTTTTTAAATGATTTGCAGGCAATATTTTTAAATTAGAAAATAGCTTAAGATTTGCTTACATTATTAATACTGGTTTTGTTAAATAAATTTTACAAAACCGTCATAATATATAGTCTTAATGTATTTGTAATCTGAAGAATTCAGGAGAATTTCATGACTACCCCAAGTCAGGTGCTTGAGCTGATTGGCCAGCACGAGGTCGCATTTGTTAGTTTACGCTACACCGATACTGTAGGTAAAGAACATCATATGACCATTCCAGCTAGGCATTTAGATGAGGAGTATTTTGAGTCCGGTTATGCCTTTGATGGATCATCCGTTCGTGGCTGGAAGGGTGTTGAGGCATCAGACATGTTGCTTGTACCTGATGCTAGCACCGCTCGCTTAGATCCTTTTCGAGAGGAGGTCACACTAGTCTTAACGTGCGATGTATTAGATCCAGTTAATCTCAAGGGCTATGAGCGTGCACCTCGTTCGGTAGCGCGTCGAGCTGAGGCATATTTAAAATCTACCGGTATTGGTGATACTGCTTTTTTTGGTCCAGAGCCCGAGTTTTTTATTTTTGATGGTATTACTTGGAATAACAAACCTCAGCATAGTAGTTTTAAAATTTTTACAGACCAAGGTGATTGGGTAAGTGGTGATGAGATGGAGGGACGCAATAACGGTTTTAGACCGCGTCATCTCGGCGGCTATGCACCAGAACCACCAGCGGATGCTTTTGCAGATTTTCGTTCTGAAGCTTGCCAATTGCTTGAGGAGCAGGGCGTACCTGTAGAGATTCATCATAGTGAGGTGGCGACAGCACAGCAGGAGATAGGCACTCGTTTTTCTAGTTTAGTGCAGCGTGCTGATTGGAATCAAATTTTAAAATACACCATTAATAGCCTAGCCCATATTTATGGTAAGACAGCGACATTTATGCCGAAACCGCTTGTTGGTACCTCTGGTTCTGGTATGCATGTTCATCAATCAATTTGGAAGGATGGTCAAAATATCTTTTCAGGCAATGGTTACGCTGGTTTATCTGAGACTGCGCTATTTTACATTGGCGGAATTATCAAACATGCTAAGGCATTAAATGCCATTACTAATCCGTCGACAAACTCTTATAAGCGTTTAGTGCCACATTTCGAGGCACCTGTTAAGTTAGCTTATTCGGCTCGTAACCGTTCGGCCTCTATTCGTATTCCTTATGTTAGTAGCCCAAATGCACGCCGGATTGAGGCACGCTTCCCAGATCCTTTGGCAAACCCTTATTTGTGTTTTGCTGCGTTATTAATGGCTGGTCTTGATGGTATTCAAAATCGCATGCATCCAGGTGACCCCGCCGATAAAAATCTTTATGATTTACCGCCAGAGGAAGACATTAAGGTGCCATCAGTTGCTTCTTCATTAGAAGAGGCCTTAGAGTGTTTAGATAAAGATCGTGAGTTTTTATTGGCCGGTGGCGTATTTACTGACGACTTAATTGATGCCTATATTGAACTTAAAATGAAGGAAGTCGACCGTTTGCGTGTCACACCTCATCCGCTCGAGTTTGAGATGTATTATTAAGACATAAACAAACCCCAAAGATTGGATTTTGATATCCAACCTTTGGGGTTTGTTATTTTTTCGTAATTGAGAGCTTAGGTTGTTAGTAGCGATTCTTCGCGAAAGCTATAACCTAATTGGATTTCTTCCATGATGCCTTGTGGGTCCTTACCAGTCAGTAAGTAGTGAAGCGTGTCATAGACTGAACGCTTTTGATTGCCAAAGGGTAGGGGATCCTTGCCGCGGAAGAATAAGCCCTTGCGAAGGTCGCCATTAAATGCGTCAGTTAAACGATCATCAATACAAAACTGACCAATTTTTGAAATGCCGTCACGTAAGCCACAGACGCTTAAGCAATTAACGTCATTGCGACAGCGGCGTTGATCGGCTTTAGCAGCGCCTTGTAAGCGCTCAATGTTTTGTAGATACTTCTGTAAGAAGGGAGTCATTACTGCACGGGCAGGTAGGCCTGCTACAGAGATAAACTCAACAACGTCTTCAGGGGTCGCACCAACTAAGGTGTCTTTAAAGTTATCATGAGCATCGCCTTCGTGAGTAACTGCGAATGCAGTACCAATTTGAACAGCATTAGCGCCCCATGTTTTAAACGCAGTTTGGATCTTTTTAACCTTAGCCATACCGCCAGCAAGTATCAGAGGGATTTTCTCGCTTTCTAAACCTAGGTTTTTAAAGGTTTCCATGGTTTCTTCGATGACGCGGTTGAAGGTAAAGCGCTCGTTTCCTAAGTCATTAAGTTGAGTTGCACCTAAGTGTCCACCTGCGTGGTTAGGGTGCTCAATCACGATGGCGTCAGGAAGACGATTTTTTTTCATCCAACGCTTCAGGATGATATTAATACCACGGGATTCTGAAAGTATGGGGAAGAGGCAAACATCTGGGTGATCTGCGGTTAGGTCGGGTAAGTCAGTAGGCAAACCTGCACCCATAACGATAGCGTTAGCACCTGACTCACACGCTTGTCTGACGAGCGCCTCGTAATCAGTCACAGCTTTCATGACATTAACAGCAATCATACCCTTGCCTTCAGCTAGCTCAAGAGCTTTTTTAATTTCGCGATCCAAGGCAATCAGATTTAAACGGGTGTGCTTATCCTTGTGCGCATCTTTATTAGACTCCTCAAGAAGATCCGGGTGTAGATGGCGTAAGTCGATGCTCGCAATCGTACCAATTGCACCTTGGCGAGCCATGGCGCTAGAAAGGCTACTGGCGGAAATGCCAACACCCATACCGCCTTGAACGATAGGGAGTAGCTCCTTGCCACGAATAATAAGAGGGTCATAAGGGTGTTGCATCAAAGTTTTACCTTTATTGAGAACCGTTTTGTAGTTAATTTGTAAAGCTTGTAATTATTTGCTTGCTTATGATTGAATATCAATAACCTATTTTAGTGCTTTTGCTACGGTTCTACTGTAAGTTTAGCATCATGGTCTGAGGATTTACCTAATCCCTAATACCTGACTAAAATAGTGCGATATATTAAGAGTCTCAATATCTTAGCATTTTTGGGCTAAGTAGACGATATATATCGGGATTTAAACATGTAATTACATAGGTGTCACTTTACAATGGTGTAATAACAACGAAAACTGTAAGATTTCTCTGTATTTAAATGCTATTTGCCATATTAGCGTGATACTTTATTATCTCAAGTTAGGGTTTAAAGAAAAGAAATCTCCTATAGATTCAAGGGGTTTAGTGAGAATTTCTATGCTCATACATAAAAGTAAACAAGTATTAAGAAAAATTATAAAAAGAAAGATTAATTTGAACTTATAAAGTTATGCACTTAAAATAATACATGCATTTTTAGCGACATCATCAATTCTTACTCTATCAGGGAGAAAGTTATGAAGGCAAGAAAGTTAACGTTATTAGCTGCAATTTTATCAGCATTTGCTTTAGCGGCTTGTGATAAGGCCGAGGAAAGTCCAGCGCCAGTTGAGCCATCTGTTACAGAAACACCATCTAGTGATGTTGAGCCAGTCACTCCTCCAGCTGTAGCTGATGAGCCTAGTGTCTCCGAGCAGATAGACGAGGCAATTGAGGCTGCTAAAGAGTCAACTACTGAGGCTATTGATTCAGCGAGAGAAACAGCAGAGGAATTAGTTGATAGTGTGAGAGAGAGTGCCGCAGAGGCTAGCGATACGATTCAAGAGTTGACCGGTAGTGCGATTGAGAGTACTAAGCAAGCCACTGAAGAAGCAAAAGAAAAAGCTAATAAAGCAGTGGAAAATGTCAGACAGTCATTTAGTTCAGAAACAGGGGTTACTGATGCAACTATCGACCCTACGGCGCCGATTGAGCCAGAAGTAACGCCAATAACCGGTGCAGGTACAGGCGAGGGATCTACTCCTGCATCTGAGGTCGAGTCGTCTTCTAGTGATGCGACCACTACGGCTGAGCCTTCAACTGAAGTTGATGCGGCTACAAGTGAAGCTGAGCAAAATCCTGACTTAGTCGGTCAAATCATTGAAGAAACTCAGGAGTCAGCTACTGAAGAAGTGGCGCCGACTGCGGCAGAGCAGGCACTTGAAGAGGTTAAAGATGCAGGTGTTAGAGTGCGTGAAGCAGTTGAAACGGATTTAGAGGACGCAGCTGAAATGCTAAGACCTAATGTTGAGCCGGCAGCGCCTGAGCTTCCTGATGCTACAGAATCACAAGCAGGTAGCGTTACGCCATAGTATCTCTATATATTAGGTAAGAAAAAGTCCCGAGATGCATTAAGCCGCCTCGGGACTTTTTATATCATTTAAAATGAATCCATTCTGGATTTTATATACAAGGATTGATTATGAAAGCACAAGGTTTTTTTGAAGAGTTCCAAAAAGGGGTGCAAGATCTAATTGCTCAAAGTCCGGCAGCAGATCTTGAGAAAAACGTCAAAGCATTTATGGCTCAGGGTTTTTCTAAACTGGATCTAGTTACTCGTGAAGAGTTTGATGTGCAAGTTGCGATGGTCGAAAAGTTACGTGAACGAGTGACCGCTTTAGAAGCTTTAGTGACAGAAAAAATCGGTGGAGAGGATAAGTAAATTTTATCCTCTTAAGGCTGGATGAAAATGTCCTAATTACATTTTGAGTCCATTATTTCTTGCAAACTAAGTTATAGATTAATTTACTGTAAGGAGATGATGTGGCTCTAGCTGTCTTAAATAGTTGCGCACTGCAGGGGATGTCCTCAGCTCAAGTGCGCACAGAGGTTCATATCGGTGCTGGTCTACCTAATTTTCTATTAGTAGGTTTGGCGAGCACTGGGGTCAAGGAAAGTAGGGATAGGGTCCGAGCGGCTATTTTAAGTTCAGGATTTGAGTTTCCCGTTGGCCGTATTACAGTCAATTTATCACCCGCTGATTTGCCTAAGGAGTCAGGGCGTTTTGATTTGCCCATTGCCTTGGGCATTTTGATGGCAACAGGACAATTGCGCCTTTCATCAAATCAGTATCAATGTCTTTTGCCGCGCCTGTATTTTGTTGGGGAGCTCTCCTTGACAGGCGCCTTAATTTCTAGCCATAACTCATTGATTTTGGCTTTGTCTATTTTTAAAAGTGATTCTAAGGCAATTTTAATTATGCCTAAGGCTGATGCTGCAATGGCTGCTTTAGTTGAAGGTTTAACTGTCATTGGAGCGAATAGTCTGAGAGAGGTGGTAGAGCATTTAGATGGAAAGCGACCTATTGAAGCAAGTGAAGCCAATGCTTATGCTGATTCAGGTAATAGGTTTTTAAAGACTAGAGCCTCAGATCATGATTTATTTATTGAGCAGGGCTTGTGTTTATCTGATGTGCGCGGACAGCCGGAAGCGTGTTATTTATTAGAGTTAGCAGCTAGTGGTGCGCACAGTATTTTATTTAGTGGACCATCTGGTGTGGGTAAAACGATGCTAGCCCAGCGTTTACCAACTATTTTGCCTGACCTAAGTAATTTAGAGAGACTTGAGTCATTGGCAATTCAGAGTGTATCGGCAAATGGTATTGTGGATCTTGGTACTAGGCCTCCATACCTTTTTCCTCATTACTCAATTTCTGATCCTGCTCTATTGGGTGGTGGCGCACAAGCTTATCCTGGAGAAATAAGCCTAGCACATCACGGCGTACTTTTTTTGGATGAATTAGCCGAGTTTAAAAGAGTAAGTTTAGAAGCTTTAAGAGGGCCTTTGGAGGCTGCTGAGATTTGTATTTCGCGGTCAAACTCTCACCAGATTTATCCTGCAAAGTTCCAACTTATTGCAGCGGCTAATCCTTGTGCTTGTGGCTATTTAGATCACCCTGAAGCGGATTGCGTATGTACCCATCGAGCGATCAATCAGTATCAGAGTCGAATTTCAGGCCCTTTATTAGAACGTATTGACATCCATTATAAAGTGCCGCCATTGCAGTCTAGTTGGATGGAGGCTGATGCGGCAGATTCTTCCAGTGTGGTGCGTCAAAGAGTCACTGTTTGCAGAGAGCGTCAGCTTGAGCGACAAGGTGTGCTTAATGCGCATCTCAAAGGGCGTCAAGTTCAGGAGTTTTGTAAGTTAAGTCAAGAGTCTAAGATGAGATTGGAGCTTAAGGTTCAACAAAAGGCCTGGTCAGCGAGAGTGGTGCAGGCTATTTTAAAGCTTGCACGCACCTCTGCTGATATGAGAGGAGATAGAGATATTGATGCTCATGATTTGGAAAAGGCTATAAGTTGTCGGCAGCCTTTTTCTAAAAAAGAAGAGGGTAGACTTTATTGGCATGAACTTAGGAAAACTGGCAACTCATAGTGTTTGATTTCGGTGCTAGAATAAGGACTAATATAATAATCAATTTAGCTAGGAAGCGGGTATGAGGCCATTAGAGGGTATTAAGGTTTTAGAGCTGGGGCAGCTGATAGCAGGGCCTTTTGCAACCAAGATTCTTGGTGAGTTTGGTGCCGAAGTGATCAAGATCGAGCCACCAAAAACGGGCGATCCTTTGAGGAAATGGCGCTTGTTGCATGAGGGGACATCAGTTTGGTGGGCTTCCCAATCTCGCAATAAGAAGTCAGTTACTGTTGATTTGCGTTCTGCTGAGGGGCAGGCCATCATCCGTCGTCTGGTTCAAGAGGTCGATATTTTGGTGGAGAATTTTAGACCAGGAGCATTAGAGGGGTGGGGTCTGGGTGAGGAGCAGCTCAAAGAGATTAATCCGGACCTCATCATGGTTCGAATTTCAGGTTATGGTCAAAATGGTCCTTACAAGGATTTACCAGGTTTCGGTTTGGTTGGTGAGGCTATGGCAGGATTTCGTCACTTAAGTGGCGAACCAGGTAGGGCACCCGTCAGGGTAGGAATTTCTATTGGTGATTCACTGGCTGCATTGCATGCAGTGATTGGTGCATTGATGGCTTTGCGTCATCGTGAGGTTCAGCGAGGTAGTGGTCAGGTAATCGATATTGCCTTATATGAGTCTGTTTTCAATATGATGGAAAGTCTGGTAGCTGAGTATTCGGTTTTTGGGGAAGTGAGGCAGCCAGCGGGAAGTAGCCTACCGGGCATTACTCCCAGTAATGCTTATCTTTGTGCTGATGGTAAGTATGCGTTAATTGCTGGCAATGGTGATAGTATTTTTAAGCGTTTGATGCTGCTGATTGGTCGTGAGGATATTGCTAATGATCCTGCTTTTACCCATAATGATGGCCGTAGTGCCGAGGCAGAGTATATTGATGGAGTGATTGCTCAATGGACAGCTCAGCATTCCTTGGGTGAAGTGTTGGAAGCGCTACATGAAAATAGGGTGCCAGCAGGTAGAGTTTATGATGTGGAGGATATTTTCAATGATCCTCATTATAAGGCTCGAGAAATGTTGCTTGAGGGAGAGCTAGAAGACGGTACGGCCGTGACTCTTCCTGGTGTCTTGCCAAAACTAAGTCAAACGCCAGGTAAGGTTGTCAGAAAGGCTCCGATCTTAGGTCAGGATACGGATGAGGTATTATCAGCTATCGGCTTTAGCGCTGAGGAGTTAGCCCATTTGCGTAAGCAAGATGTGATTTAAAAGCCGTATAGTGTTTTTTTAATGTTGTTAAGGGGGTTAAAACAACAGAATTAAACGAAATTTTGGGAAGTTTGTTAGGATTGTCCTCGTCTGTGACTAAATAACGCGTTTCTCTGTTCGAAATCTGGACAATTGGTAAAGTAAATGCTATCATTTAAAGCTTGTTGAATTATCTATATACCTTTTATAACAAGGTGTTATCCAGGTGTTCACGACACGCTTCATAGAGTTTGGGTCATATTTTCGTCTTGTTCGATCATTGATCTAACATGTCTTATGTCTTCAATTTGTCGTTGAAATTTCATAAAGCAGAGATGCTTTATGACTCATGTTTTATGGAGCTACAAGCTGTTATTATTAGGTCAAAAAAGAGCTGTAATTCATTGCAGACACCTAGTCTTAACTTTAAATTTAGAGTGTTATTATGCCTAAAATGAAAACTAAAAAGAGTGCGGCCAAGCGCTTCCGTGTGCGTCCGGGTGGTACTGTTAAGCGTGGTTATGCTTTCAAAAGCCATATCTTAACTAAGAAAACTACTAAAAACAAACGTCAATTACGTGGTACTGAAAACGTTAATAAGTCCGATGTGGCTGCCGTTAAGGCCATGATGCCATACGCATAACTAGGAGAAAAATATGCCTCGTGTAAAAGGTGGTGTGACCGCTCGCGCTCGTCATAAAAAAGTATTAAAAGAAGCTAAAGGTTTCCGTGGTCGTCGCGGTAAGGTTTTCCGTGTTGCCAAACAGGCGGTGATGAAAGCAGGTCAATATGCTTATCGTGACCGTCGTAACAAGAAACGTACTTTCCGTGCTTTATGGATTACCCGTATTAATGCAGCTGTTCGTAGCCATGAGATGACTTATAGCGTCTTTATCGCTGGTTTACGTAAAGCTTCAATTGACTTGGACCGTAAGGTTCTAGCTGATATGGCAGTAAATGATAAAGCTGGCTTCAAAGTAATTGTTGAACAGGCTAAAGCAGCCCTAGCCGCTTAAGTTAGACTGTTAAGCACAGCAAATACAGTAATTTACTGTATTACTAATTAAGGCGGGGCCCCTATTTAGGGTCCCCGCCTATTTTTTTTAACCAATGGTTGTGGACAATGACTGAATCCTTAGACGACTTAATTAAACAAGCAGAAGAAAAATTCACGGCAGCTCAGGATGTAGCCAGCTTAGAAAATGAAAAGGCCAAGTTTTTAGGTAAAAATGGAGTAGTGACTAGCTTACTTAAAGGCCTATCCAGTTTGCCTAATGATGAAAAGCGTGAAGCAGGCCAACGTATTAACCAGGTTAAAAGAGAGATTGAGGCTTTGCTAAATGCGCGTCGTGAGCGCTTTGCGGAAGAGCAATTAGCGAAGCGCCTAGCCGCTGAAAAAGTGGATGTCACATTACCTGGTCGCGGTTTGAACCGTGGCGGTTTGCATCCGGTGATTCAGTCGACTCTACGCATTGAGGGCATCTTTCGTTCGATCGGCTTTGATGTAGCCGACGGTCCTGAAATTGAAACTGACTGGTATAATTTTACCTCTCTTAATAACCCCTTAAATCACCCTGCACGCTCGATGCAGGATACCTTTTATATCGATCATAATGACGACGAGGGCTTGCCCTTGATGCTTCGCACGCATACAAGTCCAATGCAAGTGCGTTACGCTCGTCAACATAAACCGCCTATCAAAGTCATTGCTCCTGGCCGTACCTATCGAGTAGATAGTGATGCAACGCATAGCCCGATGTTCCATCAGGTTGAGGGTTTATGGATCGATGAAAATATTTCATTTGCCGATTTAAAAGGCATTTATACGAAGTTTTTACAAGCATTCTTTGAGACAGATGATATCGTCTTACGCTTCCGTTCATCTTTCTTTCCATTTACTGAACCCTCTGCCGAAATTGACATGATGTTCACTAGCGGTCCTATGGAAGGTCAGTGGTTAGAAATTTCCGGCGCAGGTCAGGTACATCCTAATGTGATTAGAAACTATGGCCTTGACCCTGAAAAATACATGGGATTCGCCTTTGGTTCCGGTATTGAACGCTTAACTATGTTGCGTTATGGCGTTAATGATTTACGTTTATTCTACGAGGGTGATTTACGCTTCTTGGAACAATTTAATCGCTAATTGTTTTTAAGTAAAGCCATTATTTATTACCTATCTCATTCGTTTTTTGCAAAGAATTTACTATGTTTATTTCAGAATCTTGGTTAAGAAGTTTAATCAATCCGGAGCTATCAACAGAAGAGCTTTGTCACCGTTTGACCATGTCAGGCTTGGAGGTTGAGGGTGTCGAGCCCGTCGCTCCAGCTTTTGAAGGCGTTGTGGTGGCCGAGGTTAAAGAAGTAGGCCCACATCCAAATGCTGATAAATTACGTATTTGCCAAGTTGATGATGGTTCTGGTGAATTGGTCCAAGTGGTTTGTGGTGCGCCTAATGCAGCCGCAGGTACTAAAGTTCCTATGGCACGTGTAGGTGCAGTATTACCCGGCGACTTTAAAATTAAAAAAGGCAAGTTACGTGGTGAAGCGTCTCACGGGATGCTTTGTTCGGCTCGAGAGTTAGGTATTACCGATGAGCACGAGGGATTAATGATCCTCGACGACTCAATGGAAATCGGCACCAATATTCGTGATGCACTTAATCTCGATGACAATATTATTGAGTTTAAATTAACACC
>JAAYRZ010000164.1 GCA_012518515.1 Alcaligenaceae bacterium | reverse complement strand
ATACAAATTAATTCGTAGGTAACTGCGTATGCCAAAGAGTTTTGCGGAAAACGACAACACAAATGTCGTCAATACAAGGTAGAGAAATTAATCTCTAATTGACAGATACAGTAGATAAAATTAACTAATTTTAGTTTTAAGCTTAAATCAATTTAATCTAACTACACGTACACAGAGGGTATATTTACAAGGTCTATAAGCATAACCCATCTATTTCCATCTGGCAAATTGCATTTCAAATT
Organism: Alcaligenaceae bacterium; assembly: GCA_012518515.1. Lineage (GTDB taxonomy): Bacteria > Pseudomonadota > Gammaproteobacteria > Burkholderiales > Burkholderiaceae_B > Oligella. Next base: position 2,089 of record JAAYRZ010000164.1, on the reverse strand, counting down.
GAAAACATGTCATCGTTTGAGGACAAATTGTCGATGACTTAGTTTAAGCACTTATAAAAGGCGGTTAAGGGCATATTGCGTGAGCAAATTGTTTACAATATTTGCCTATTAAAAATTTTTGGAAAAGCCCTTGATTCGTCTAGAAAATATATATAAACGCTATGAGAGCAAAGGCAGGCCCGTTCATACGGCCTTAAGCGATGTTAATCTGCAAATCGAGAGTGGTTCGATTTACGGCATTATCGGCCGTTCGGGGGCGGGTAAGTCGACCTTGATTCGGCTCTTAAATTTGCTTGAAAGGCCTAGTAGTGGCAAGGTCTACTTAAATGGCGAGGATATCATTGCCTTTAAGGGGGCGAAGCTCAGGCAGTTACGTCACCGTATCGGCATGGTGTTTCAGCACTTTAATTTGTTGAGCTCGCGGACTGTACTGGATAATGTCTGCCTGCCCTTACGATTAGTTGGTGTGCCTAAAAAAGAGCGTGAAGTGCGGGCCATGGAGTTACTTGAGATTGTCGGTTTGACTGATCATGCGCATAAGTACCCAGCCCAGCTCTCCGGTGGTCAAAAGCAGCGCGTCGGTATTGCCCGTTCGCTTGCTAATAATCCTGATTTGCTCCTGTGTGATGAGGCTACCAGTGCACTGGATCCTGAAACCACGCAGTCGATTTTAGCTTTGTTAATGGATATTAATCAGCGCTTGGGTATTACCATTGTGCTGATCACTCATAGTATGGATGTGATTCGTAGCGTCTGTGACCGAGTAGCGGTACTGGATAACGGCCTTTTAGTAGAAGAGGGTGAGGTGATTGATGTCTTCTTGCACCCGCAGCATGAAACCACGCAGTCCTTATTACATGAAAGTAGCGGGGTGGATGCCGAGGCGTGGAAGCGTCTGGTGGGTGATAGTGATCTGCGAGTGTTACGTCTTAGCTATCGTGGCGAGGCTGCGGCTCAACCCTTAATCAGTCGCCTATCCAGAGAAATGGATGTGCAGGTGAGTATTTTGCAGGGTACGGTGGGGCAATTAAAAGAGATTGCCTATGGTCAACTGGTAGTATCAATTGATGGTGATGCGGCGCAATTAGCGTTAGTCAGAGAGTTTTTAAAAAATAATAACGTCACCTATGAGGTTTTACAATAATGGATTTTTCACGAGTAGATTGGGGCCTGATTGGTGAAGCCACCATCGATACCTTGATTATGACCGGTTGGTCCTTGTTTTTTACGGTACTAATTGGCTTACCCCTAGGCGTTTATTTGTTTTTGTGTAGCGATCGGCAGCTCTTGGCCAATAAGCCGGTTTACCAGGTCTTGTCCTTGGTGGTGAATGTACTGCGTTCGGTGCCCTTTTTGATTTTATTAATTGTGCTGATTCCATTTACCCGTATGATTATGGGTACGGCTTTAGGAGTACCGGGGGCAATTCCTCCGTTAGTGGTGGGTGCAGCGCCGTTTTTTGCACGTTTAGTAGAAAATATGTTGCGTGAGCTGGATCCGGGAATCTCAGAAGCGTGTAAAGCGATGGGGGCGACACCACGCCAAACAGTGTTTTATGCCTTATTACCTGAGGCGACGACGGGTATCATCAGTGCCGTGGTGGTGACAGCCATTACTCTGATTGGCTATACCGCCATGAGTGGCGTGGTTGGCGGTGGTGGTTTGGGAGATATTGCCATTCGTTATGGTTATCAGCGCTACCAAGTTGAGGTGATGTTGATTACGGTGGTGATTTTAGTATTGATGGTGCAGGTGATTCAGATGCTGGGCGATCGTCTAGTACTGAAAATGAATCGCAAATAATCACCGTCTGACTATATTTATATAGCCTCTAGTTATATAGGTGCTTGTTTTAATAGCTTTAATCTTGGTTTTTATATATTATTAAGAAATCAAAAAAATCAATGGAGTCTTTTATGAAATTAAAAACTATTTTTTCCGCATTGAGCCTGACAGCCGCTGTCGCTTTTCAACCTGCACTAGCTGCTGACAAATTAAGCATTGCCGCGACACCGGTACCACATGCCGAGATTCTTGAGCATATTCAACCTTCGCTTAAAGAAGCGGGTGTGGATTTGGATATTAAGGT
>JAAYRZ010000163.1 GCA_012518515.1 Alcaligenaceae bacterium | reverse complement strand
TATTTAGTTGCTCCCAATTATGAAAATCTATTAATAATTGACCCTGCTGTTTCGCATTAACCTTAATACTAACTTTTGTTCCTAAAAAATCAGAAAGCGCTTCTTCCATACGTACTACGTCACGATTTTTTTCTTTAGTTGCAACACCTTTTTTTATTTCATCTTCCTTATTTAGGAAACTTTTTACCAACCTTTCTGTTTCTCTAACGGATAATTTTTTTGCAACTACCTGTGTAGCCAATAAAATTTGCTCAGCTGCATTAAGCGCTAATAATGCCCTTGCATGCCCCATATCTAACTGTCCATCAAGCAACATATCCTGTACAGGCTCTGCAAGATTGATTAATCTTAGTAAATTAGACGTGTATGAGCGTGAACGACCAATACTTTCAGCAGCCTGCTCATGAGTAAAATCAAACTCGTCAATTAGACGCTTAATTCCTTTCGCTTCTTCGAGAGGATTTAGATCCTCTCGCTGCATATTTTCGATTAAGGCCATAATGGCGGCTTGTTCATCACTGACGTCACGAATTAAAACTGGAACCTCAGATAAGCCAGCAATCTTTGCAGCTCTAAAACGCCTTTCACCAGCAATGATTTCATATTTATCTTCACCACCAGTAATAGGTCGGACTAGCAAAGGCTGCATAATGCCTTCACGGACAATCGAATCTGCTAACTCTTTTAGCTTTTCCTGCTCCATTCTAGTCCGTGGCTGATACTTACCTGCTTTTAATTGTTTTAAATTTAAAGTATTAGGACTATTTATTGAGTTTCCATCTATGACAGCAGTTTTTTCGGTCGCCACCGATACAGTAGTAGCGCTATCAACAACTGCATCACCGCGAATTACTTGCGCAAGACCAACATCATCACCCAAAAGTGCGCTCAGGCCGCGACCTAAACCCTTAGCTTGTCTTTTAGGAGCAGTCGCCTTTTTAGCCGCAGTTTTTTTGGATGTCGTTTTTTTGCTAGCAGTTCTAGTAACCATATCTCTTTCTTTATATATGTTTAAGTTTAAAGTTAATTATTACTTTTTAGTCTTAGCAATTTTTAAAAGTTCTTTTGAAAATTGCATATAAGCCTGTGCACCACGTGAAGACTTATCATATTGAACTCCAGGAACACCATAGCTTGGAGCTTCAGCTAATCTCACGTTACGTGGAATAACTGTCTTAAATACTTTATCACCAAAGTACTCTTCTAACTGCTCTGATACTTGCTGTTGTAAAGTCATACGTGGATCATACATAACACGCAAAAGACCTGTTATTTCCAATTGTGGATTTATATTTTGATATACACGTTTAACAGTATTTACCAAGTCAGATAAACCTTCTAAAGCAAAATACTCACATTGCATTGGAATAATTACTCCATCTGCTCCAGCCAAAGCATTAATAGTAAGTAATGATAAAGTCGGAGGGCAATCGATCAAAATATAATCATAATTACTTTCTAATTCTTTTAGTGCATTTTTTAAGCGATACTCTCTGTCTTCCATATCCATCAGATCAATATCAGCTCCTGATAATTCCCTATTACTAGGCAATACATCATAGCCCCCAGTCTCAGAGCGAACTAATGTTTCATTTATCTCAGCCTGGCCTATCAAGACATGATAGACATTAAAATTTAAATCACTTTTTTCAACACCTGATCCCATTGTCGCGTTACCTTGAGGGTCAAGGTCGACCAAAAGAACCTTTTTTTTATTAGCTGCTAAACCGGCTGATAGGTTAACCGCAGTGGTCGTTTTACCAACACCACCTTTTTGATTTGCTACACAAAATACTTTAGGCAATTTAACCCCCTACCCCTTTTTTACTCATCCATATTAAGCAACGTTCAGCGTCCATATCGACAACCTCTAACGTTTGCCAAAAATCCAGTTTCCAATCACTTGTTAACTCAAGCTCTTTTACTTCATCCTCAAGATAACGACCTTTCATTGCAGCTAAATGACCACCATCATTAACAGTATGTCCTGCCCAATTAGCAAAATCAGTTAAGGAAGCGAATGCTCTAGAAACAACTAGATCGGCTATATCAGATGGATACTCTTCGATTCTACAATGCCTCGATCTTAAGTTCTTTAGACCTAACCGCCCTGCTACCATAGTGATGAAACTTGTTTTCTTCTCCACTGCATCAATACAGGTTACCTGCCATTGAGGACAACAAATAGCAATAACTACCCCTGGTAACCCCCCACCTGAGCCAACATCTAGAACCGTGACATCCGATTTAGGATTGATTTTATTACTTAGTGGTTTAATTACTGAAAGACTATCAAATATATGTTGTATTAATATTTGTTCAGCATCTTTTATAGCAGTGATATTATACGTTTTATTCCACTTTTGTATAAGCTCAAGATAGAGCAAAATATCCTGTTGTTGCTTCTCATCAAGAGACAATCCCATTTTCTTAAGGGCTTGAGCTAAACGAGCACTAAAGTTAACCATATAAATCCTTAACTTTTATCATCATGTGTATCATTGTTTCACGTGAAACATTAACAAGTCAAAACAAAAGCTTCTAAAACT
>JAAYRZ010000162.1 GCA_012518515.1 Alcaligenaceae bacterium | reverse complement strand
GCCATCGACGAGTCATACTCATAGTGGTCAGATGAAAAAATACCGGATACTGTAAACTGACGCATTCTCGGTGAAAAGCCCGATGGGTTGATCGAGCCTTGTGGTGCCATTAAAATAACAGTATCTCCCACATAGGCACCCAACATATTGGCCAGATAGCGTCCCAGAACGATGTTAAAAGTACCTTTTTGCAAAGTACTTAAATCACCTTGGATCATTTGCTCAGGCAGATCGGATACTTGATGCTCATTGGCTGGATCGATGCCGCGTATCTCCACACCACGCAGTACATCACCTCGGCTAAGCATACCGCTGGATGATACGAAGGCTGAGGCACCAACGACCTGAGAGTTTTCCTGAGCAATACTAGCTATCTCTTCCCATCGGTCGAGACCAGTTACTGCATCAACATTGGCCTGAAATACCTGTATGTGTGGAATAACTGATAACATGCGATCACGGACTTGTACTTGGAAACCATTCATCACCGACATCACGACAATCAGGGCAGCCACACCTAAGGCGATACCAGCCATCGAACTGCCTGCAACAAAGGAAACAAAGCCATCACGGCGCTTTCCTCGACCTCGTGATCGAGTGAGACCGGCATAACGGATACCGATCCATAATTCATAAGGTGTTTTAAACACTTTAAACCTTTATACTGCGTTAACTATTACAATATTACGATGGAAATTATAATTACCGGTGCACTGCCACCAAAGCGCATAGCTGAGGCTCTAATCAAAGAGATTCCTCAAGACTCAGCCTTTATAAAGCGCCTACAACAACACAAACCCACGTTACATCAATTAGATAGCGAATTGATCGGCTGCACTCCAGCTGAATACTATCAGGTGCAACAACAAGAGTTTAGCCCCATCGCAGGCCAACGCTATGTTGACGCCCTTCCCGTGCTTGATTATCAAAATAAAAAGACAGATGATAATTATGGCATTTACACTTTAGCACTATGCAATATACATGTAGACTTTCAAAGCACTCGCTTGTTCCCTAGCCATGAATTGCAAATTACTAAAGAGCAAAGCTTAGCATTATTTGAAGCAGTCAAATATTTATTTGCCGAAAAAGAAATTAAATTAATCGCGATAAATAATGATCATTGGGTGCTCAGTCTGCCCCAATCTTTTGCTGGCAGCATCGCTTCGCCCAATATCTTATCTTATCAAGCCCTACACGACTATTGGCCTAAGGAAAATGAAAATAAGGCTTTACGTCAGTTACTCAATGAAATCCAAATGCTTTGGCATGAACTACCCGTTAACCTCTCACGCAAAGAACAAGGCTTACGAGAAATCAACAGTCCATGGATATACGGTGGCGTTCATCCCAAGCAAATTCAAGCCTCACCTCGCTACCCTTATGCCATCATTGATACACTAGAGGATGCATATCGTAGCGAAAACTGGGGGCTTTGGTTAGATTTGTTACCTCAACTCGAAAACGATATCCAGACAGTGCTTAGTCCACAATATCACCAGAGTCGAGCAGAAGCGATTGCAAAAGCTAAAAACCCGTTTTCTAGCCTAACACCAGGTGAGGACACCGCAGAGCCTGAGTCAAACATACTCTTTCGTGGTACACAACAAAGCACAAACAAAAACACACGCTTCTTATTGGCAGGTTACGACCAACTAATTAAATTAGAGCCGCTAGGCTTATTGGAGCGAACATTAGCTAGTTTTAAAAAATCTACAGATTGGAAATCATGGTGGCATCAGTCATAATTAAACAACGTCAAGCAGATCCTGATATTTCAGAACAACTTGAAAATAGTGGCCTACACCCCTTATTAGCCCGCCTATTTGCAGCGCGTGGCGTACAGGATGCAGAACAAACAGACTATCGTTGGAATCGTCTGATTCACCCATTGAAACTCAACCAAAATCAACAAGCAGCAGCACTCTTGGCAGATGCCATAGAAGAAAATAAAAAGCTTTTAATTGTGGCTGACTATGACTGTGACGGTGCGACAGCTTGTGCAGTAGCCATTTGCGGGCTAAGGTCAATGGGTGCTCAGGTTGATTTCATGGTCCCTAATCGCTTTGAAACGGGCTATGGTTTATCACCTGAAGTCATCGATATCATCCTTACTCGTTCAAGTCAACGACCTGATTTAATCATCACGGTTGATAATGGCATTGCCAGTGTTGATGGTGTTAATTATGCTAGACAACACGGAATTGAAGTCATTGTTACAGATCACCACCTGCCTGGCGATGAATTACCTGATGCTTTGGCTATTGTTAATCCGAATCAGGAAGACTGTGATTTTCCTTCAAAAAACCTTGCGGGCGTAGGAGTCATTTACTATTTATTAATGGCCTTACGTGCAGAATTCAAAAAGCGTGGCCGCTTTGATAATGGCAATCAACCACGCTTAGATACACTAGCTGATTTAGTAGCTTTGGGTACAGTAGCCGACGTCGTCAAATTAGATGCTAACAACCGCATTCTTGTAACTCGTGGCCTAGAACGTATGCGTAAAGGCCTGATGCGCCCCGGCATTCGAGCTCTTTTTAAGGTCTCTGGCACGCCTTTTTCTACTGCAAGCACAAGTAATTTAGGCTTTAGAATTGGTCCTAGAATTAATGCAGCAGGCCGCTTAGCGGACATGAGTATTGGTATTCGTTGTCTGATTACTGAAGATGAAGACGAGGCTATGCAATTGGCAGAAGAGTTAGACCGCATCAACCAGCAGCGTCGCCATATTGAACATGAAATGAGTGAACAGGCGCTTGAGACTCTTGCTTTAGAGGAAGAGCAAAATCCACAACCCCTAGCCTCTATTTGTGTTTACGAAGACGAATGGCATCAGGGCGTCGTGGGTATTGTCGCCTCACGCTTAAAGGAAAAGTTCTGGCGACCAGTATTTGCTTTTGCACCTGGGGATGATAATGAAATACGTGGTTCTGGACGCTCCATCCCTGATGTTCATTTGCGTGATGCACTAGATTTAGTATCTAAACGCCATCCCGAATTGATTTTAAAGTTTGGTGGCCATGCCATGGCGGCTGGGTTAAGCATTCATCGTGAGAACTTTGAACTATTCAAACAAGCCTTACACGAAGCAATTATCAGCATGACAGGTAAAAGCAATTTTGACTCTATCATCGAAACAGACGGCCCCCTACTAAGCAACGAAGTAACCACTAGAACAGCTTATTTACTGGAAGAGCAAGTTTGGGGAGCAGGTTTTCCGCCACCCACCTTTAGTGATGTTTTTTTAGTACACTCGCAACGCATTTTAAAAGACAAACACTTAAAGTTACGGTTAGAAAAAAATCAAATGCTATATGATGCTATCTGGTTTAACCAAAATGAACCTCTGCCCGAGATGGCGCGCGTTGTGTATGAGCTCCAAGCCAATGAGTGGAATGGTCAAGTCAATGTACAATTCCTCATACGACATGCTGAAGCTTTTGACCCGACAGAGCTCTAAACATCACGCAACAAGTATGCTAGACCTTAGCACGGACCACAGTTAATGAAAAAAATCTATTTACTGCTAATGCTTTGTACAGCTCTGTTCATTGCATCATGCGCTCACCCTAACCCCCGAGGAGCGTTAGACGAGATGGTTGGCACGGTAGGTGGCGCCTATAGGAATATATCTACCACACCTTCGGGCCCTTGAGTTTTAAAGCCTCTCGCTTTTGCCAAAACAAGTTTAAAACCTTGTAAAATAGGGAGTTCAAAATATATTACTTATTTTAAATTTAAAGGAATTATTCATGGAAGCCGAAAGACAAAATAGTTTGGCTGCAGATATTGAAGATCTGATGGAACGAGAAGATGGCCTAAGGAGGTATCTTTGACTACGATAGTAAGTGGCAACGCTTACAAGTCGTTAATTTAGAGCTCGAAAATCCTGAGCTCTGGAACAATCCTGAGCAAGCACAAGCCATTAGTAAAGAAAAAAAGAGCCTAGATAATGTGGTCTTAGTCCTAGATGAGCTCCGAACCAACTTACAAGATAGCCAAGAACTGCTCGAGTTAATTATTGATGAAAATGACGAGGATGCCTTCATTGCCCTCGAGCAAAGTACATCAGAGTACACGAAAATCATTGAGGACTTCGAATTCAGACGCATGTTCTCTAATCCAGCCGATCCCTTAAACTGCTTCCTAGATATTCAAGCAGGTGCAGGTGGTACTGAAGCCCAAGATTGGGCATCAATGTTATTGCGTCAATACTTACGATACTGTGAAGACAAAGATTTTAAAACTGAAATCCTCGAAGAATCGGATGGTGATGTTGCTGGCATTAAATCCGCTACGCTCAAAATCGAGGGCGAATATGCCTACGGTTTTCTAAGAACCGAATCAGGTGTTCATCGTTTAGTTCGCAAAAGCCCATTTGACTCAGCACAAGGTCGTCACACTTCCTTTGCAAGTATTTATGTTTATCCTGAGATCGACGACTCAATTGAAGTCGAAATTAATCCTGCTGACTTACGCATCGACACCTTCCGTGCTAGTGGCGCTGGTGGTCAACACGTCAACAAGACAGACTCCGCCATACGCATCACACACAATCCAACCGGTATTGTAGTGCAGTGTCAAAACGATCGCTCTCAACATCGTAATAAGGCTGAAGCCATGTCGATGTTACGCTCAAAACTGTATGAATTCGAGATGCAAAAGCGTCAAAGTGAACTACAAGCACAGGAAGACTCTAAAAGCGATGTAGGCTGGGGCAACCAAATTCGTTCCTATGTTCTGGATCAGAGTCGTATCAAGGACTTAAGAACAGGAGTCGAGGTATCAAACACACAGAAAGTGCTGGATGGAGATTTAGATATTTTTATTGAGGCCAGCCTAAAACAAGGAATTTAATTATGTCAGAACAAGAAAATAGCGCAGCTGAAGTCAGCATTGATGAGAACCATTTAATTGCGGAACGCCGTAATAAATTAAATCAGCTTCGCGAAAAAGGCCAAGCCTACCCTAATGACTTTGTCCCAGAGGACTTTGCTGCTAACTTGCATGATGCCTACGGTGAACTGGATAAAGCAACCTTAGACCCACAAGCTAATTCTGCTAAAATTGCTGGTCGTATGATGCTTAAACGCGTTATGGGTAAAGCAAGCTTCGCCACCCTTCAGGATGCTACAGGTCGCATCCAAATTTACTTAGACAAAAAAAATCTCGGTGAAGAAGTCTACGAAGAGTTTAAACACATGGATATCGGCGATATCCTTGCTGTAGAAGGTCGCGTCTTTAAAACTAATCGCGGTGAACTTTCCATTAATGCAAGCTCTTTGCGCCTCATCTCTAAATCACTACGCCCTCTTCCTGATAAGTTCCATGGTTTATCTGATCAGGAAATACGCTATCGTCAGCGCTATGTTGACTTAATCATGAACGAACAAACGCGCAACACCTTCAAGACACGTAGTAAGGCAATGACCGCTTTACGCGACATCATGACTGAAAATAGCTTCATGGAAGTCGAGACGCCTATGTTGCAGCCTATTCCTGGTGGTGCAGCCGCTAAGCCATTTATCACTCACCACAATGCGCTAGGCATGGATATGTACTTGCGTATCGCACCAGAGCTGTATTTGAAGCGTTTAATTGTCGGTGGCTTTGACCGTGTTTATGAGGTAAATAGAAACTTCCGCAATGAGGGTGTCAGTCCACGCCACAACCCTGAATTCACCATGATGGAGTTCTACGCAGCCTATCGCGACTATCGATGGATTATGGAATTCACCGAACACATTATTCGCGAAATTGCACAACGCACCTTAGGCACTCAAGTTCTTGAATATCAAGGTCAAGAATTAGACTTATCCAAGCCTTTTGAGCGCCTAACTATTGTTGAAGCTATTCTTAAGCATGCTCCAGAATATAGCGAAGCTCAGTTGCAAGATGAAGCCTTTGTTCGTCAGGAGTTGAGAAAGTTTCTTGGCGCTGAAGCCGATGGTCCAGTCCTAGGTCGTGCAGGTTTGGGGGCGCTACAATTAGCTCTATTTGAAGAAACTGCTGAAAGTAAATTATGGAATCCCACCTTCATCATTGACTACCCAGCTGAGGTTTCACCTCTTTCACGTGCTTCTGATGACAATCCCGAAATCACAGAACGCTTTGAGCTATTTATTACCGGCCGTGAAATGGCTAATGGCTTCTCCGAGTTAAATGATCCTGAAGATCAAGCACAACGCTTTCTCGCTCAAGTTGAGGCTAAAGACGCTGGTGATGAAGAAGCCATGTTCTATGATGCAGATTATATTCGTGCTTTAGAATACGGTATGGCTCCAACGGCCGGTTGTGGGATTGGCATTGACCGTCTCATGATGTTATTGACTGATAGCCCTAGTATCCGTGACGTCTTACTCTTCCCACATCTACGTCGAGAAGAAGACATTAAATAATGTTTTAATTGGACAAAAATTTAGCCGGTATCAGAAAACTGTTTACCGGCTTTTTTGTATCAGCTCTTAAAAGCGACTACGGACGTAACTTATAACCTGTACGGAAAATAATCACTACCAAGATAACGCAAAGTGCTAATAATCCAAGGATAATACCCAGACTTAATAAGTGATTAACATCAGATACTCCATAAAAGCTCCAACGAAAACCACTAATTAAATACACCACAGGATTTAAAAGAGCGATATTTTTCCAAACACCAGGCAACATATCGATCGAATAAAAGGCACCTCCTAGAAAAGTTAAGGGAGTTAAAACCATTAAAGGAATCACTTGCAACTTTTCAAAACTATCCGCCCAAAGACCGATAATAAAACCAAACATACTAAAACTGATCGCAGTTAATAATAAAAAAGCGACCATCCAGACAGGATGTTGAATCTCATAATCAACAAAAACTCGCGCTGTAATCAGTATCAAAATTGCTAACACAATGCTTTTGCTAGCGGCTGCTCCTACATAGCCAATAATAATTTCAATGGCATTAATCGGTGCAGATAATATTTCATAGATTGAACCATTCCATCGTGGCATATAAATACCAAAGGCTGCATTAGTAACACTCTGTCCAAGCAAAGACATCATTAATAGTCCAGGTACAATAAAAGCGCCATAGCTGACATTAGAAATCTCGCCAATACGTGATCCCATGGCAGCACCAAAAACGATGAAATACAAAGAAGTAGTAATTACTGGCGAGAAAATACTTTGCCAAAAGGTGCGGAGTGCACGAGCCATTTCAAACCGGTAAATGGCTTTAATCGCTAAAAAATTCATCTTTCTTCCTTACCGAATTCTTTTATTTTCTTTTTAGCTTCTGAAGACTTTTCAAGCTTTACCTGCTCAGAAGAACCCACCTGCTCAAGCAAGGATACAAAAATCTCTTCAAGACTACTTTTCTGAGAAAATAAATCACTGATTTCTATTCCCTTGACCGTTAATATACCGAGTAATTCTGACAGACTATGACCATCTTCATCGCTATCATCAGTAGCACGATAAGTGTATAACAGGGAATTTCCCTCCTCCACTAACTCAACAGGATAGTCTTGAAGAACTTTTGGTAATTCAGACAATGGTTTTTTTAATTCGATACGCAATGATTTTTTACCTAACTGCTGCATCAACGTATCTTTTTCTTCGACTAAAATTATTTCACCAGAATTAATAATAGCGATACGATCCGCCATATCCTCTGCTTCTTCAATATAGTGGGTGGTTAAAATAACTGTTAGTCCTTCATTTCGCGATAAACCTTGTACCATACGCCATAAATCATGCCTTAACTCAACATCAACGCCAGCAGTAGGCTCATCCAGAAATAAAACTGTTGGCTCATGCACTAAAGCTTTAGCAATCAAGACACGACGCTTCATACCACCCGATAAACTCAGAATCTTATTGTCACGCTTATCCCACAATGACAGATCCTTTAAGAGCTTTTCTACAAACTCAGGATCTGGAGGAAGACCAAATAAGCCTCGGCTAAAGTTGACCGTATTAAGAACTGTCTCGAATGACTCTGTAAGCAACTCTTGCGGTACAAGACCAATTTTTTGACGCAACTGCCGTTGGTGCTTCAGGGTATCCAGACCATCCATAGTGACACTACCACTACTAGGGTTTACTAAGCCTGTAATGATACCGATTAAAGTGGTTTTGCCTGCACCATTAGGACCAAGCAAAGCTAAGATCTCGCCTCGATTAATATCAAGGTTAACCTCTTTTAAAGCGGTAAATCCATTGTCATAGGACTTGCTGATCCCTTTAATCGACATAACCACATCATGATTCTTTGTCATAATCTACTCTACTCATGTGTTTATCTTCCACATAACATCAAAAAGCCGAGTTATGAGCAAACTCAAACTCGGCTTTTATTCTACTTATTGAAGGCCATGCCTTTCTTCTAATTTTATATTAATTAGAACTATCACCATCCAAGAAACTCTTCAACTTATCAGCACGACTTGGATGACGTAATTTACGTAAAGCTTTGGCCTCAATCTGACGAATCCGTTCACGGGTAACATCAAATTGTTTACCAACTTCTTCTAAGGTTTGATCAGAGCTCAAACCAATACCAAAGCGCATTCTAAGTACCTTACCCTCTCGTTCAGTGAGAGAATTAAGAACCTCGTCAAAAACCTCTTGCATAGATTTATAAGTAGAAGCTTCTTCAGGCGACATGTTTGAAGTATCTTCGATGAAATCACCTAAATGCGAGTCATCATCATCACCAATCGGCGTTTCCATTGAGATAGGCTCTTTGGCGATCTTAAGGATTTTTCTGACTCTATCCTCAGTAATATCCATCTTCACAGCAATTGTTGCTGGGTCAGGTTCAGCACCAGTTTCTTGCAAAATCTGACGGGTAATACGGTTCATCTTGTTAATCGTTTCAATCATATGAACTGGGATACGAATAGTACGCGCCTGGTCCGCAATTGAACGAGTAATTGCCTGACGAATCCACCAAGTAGCATAGGTTGAAAACTTATAGCCACGACGATACTCAAACTTATCTACCGCTTTCATCAAACCGATATTGCCTTCCTGAATTAAATCCAAGAATTGCAAACCACGGTTTGTGTATTTCTTAGCAATTGAAATCACCAGACGTAAGTTAGCTTGAATCATCTCACTCTTGGCTTTTTTGGCTTTATTTTCACCATTAACCATGCGGCGATTAATTTCTTTAAGCTCTTGAACTGACATCTGAACTTCTTCCTCAATCTCCAGGATCTTTTTCTGATCATCCTGTATATCGGGGATAGCACGCTCTAACGCCTCTGCATATTTAGGCTTCTTAGCTAATTGCTCATGCACCCAATCCAGATTTGTTTCATTGCCATGAAAAGAAGAAATAAATGCTGAGCGCGGCATCTCAACACGGTCAACAACTGTGGACAAAATAGAACGTTCTAAGGTACGGACACTTTGCATCTTGTCACGCAACTGATCGCATAAGGCTTCAGTCATTTTCGCTGTAAAACGAATACCTACTAACTCCTCTAGCATACGTGCTTGATTTTCCAAGTACACATCTGAACGAACTCTTCCGGCCTCTGCTTCTTCTTGCATTTTATTGAAGCATTTTTCAATCAAATCGAACTTTTCTAAGGTCTGCTCTTCAAGGTTTTCAATTTGCTTACTGCTCATCGCACCTGTTTGTGCTTCTTCACCCTCAGCGGTTACACCAGAACCAGCGTAATCCTCACCATCGTCATTGATCAGTCCATCAACATAATCATCAATGCTAGCTTCCTCATCGCGGACCTTTTGGATACAAGATAAAATCTCGATCATGGTCGCTGGATAAGTAGCAATCGCCATGACCATGTGCTTCAGGCCATCTTCGATACGCTTAGCAATTTCAATTTCGCCTTCACGATCCAAAAGATTAATCTGACCCATCTCGCGCATATACATGCGTACCGGATCCGTAGTACGACCAAAATCAGAGTCGACTGTAGTTAAGGCAACCTCTGCTTCATCCTCAACATCATCGTCATCACTGATAGGGTTAGAATCACTTAGAAGCAAGTCTTCAGCACTTGGTGCTTGATCGTAGACCTTAATACCCATCTCGTCAAAGGTACCGATGATACTTTCCATCGCATCCGTATCAACAAGATCGTCAGACATCGTATCGTTAATATCACTAAAAGTGAGATAACCACGATCCTTACCAAGTTTAATTAATTGTCTTAGGCGAGTACGACGTTCTTCTAACACCTCTGGTGTAGCAGAACGAGAGCGAGAACCACCAGCCCCAGCTGCTTTTGAAGCTCTACTCTTACGAGCAGCTTTAGCTGCACGCCCCTTAGGTGCAGCAACTTGAGTGGCTTCCTCTAATTCTTCATCTGTATCCGCGTCAATAATTTCTTCGCCGTCATCGTAGTCAACATCGTAATCATTATCAAAATCTTCTGATAATTCACCATCGAAGTCGTCATCGAAATCCTCAGTTACAGTCGCTGAAGTTTTACTAACAGCTGCTTTTTTAGCTGCTGTCTTTTTAACAGCGGCTTTCTTAGCAGGCGCTTTTTTAGCTGCTGTTTTCTTTACGGTAGCTTTTTTAGCTGTAGTTTTTTTGGCAGTAGTCTTTTTAGCTACCGTCTTTTTGGCAGCTGTTTTCTTAGCTGGCGTCTTTTTTGAAGCAGCACCCGCCACCTCAGCAGTTGACGCTTTTGTCGCAACTACCTTATCAGTAGTAGTAGCCTCATCTACAGACTTGGAAGCTTTTGAAGCTGCTTTTTTTGCAACAACCTTATTGGTATTGTCAGTGTTTTTAACCATTTAAGAGTACCCTGTCAACTTAAGTTACGGCGGTAAATATAACCGATTATTGTAGCATGAACTACTTAAGACTTTAAGAAATTATAACGGGCAAGTACCGCCAAGTAACGCTTGCGCTGTTTGTCATTTTCCATACCTGAGCTTATTAATGTTTTTATCTCAGCTTCTAAGTTTTCAAGCTCAATTTTTCTGATCGCATCGCTCCACTCAGCCTCTGGATTAGGGAGTGATTCAATGGTTGAGCTATCCTTGCCTAAAGAAATGAGCAACTGATGAAGGGGGCTTCCATGTTCTGCTTGCTGTATAAGAGAACCAATATGACGTGCTCCACTAGTAAAGGCAAATGCGATGAACTCAACTACAATATCCATATGGGGGTGTTGGCGTAATATTTCAAGTTGCCTTTCCCCTATTTTTTCAAGAATTACTGGGTGATTAGCTAATAAGTTTAACAATTGCCGAGCCAAAGGAACTGGCTGGCGTATCGCTTCCTTATTTGAGGTTTTTTTTCTATAACCTTCTTTAGCCTTTGTATAATTTGACGTGCGAAATGGTTGTACTTGTACCTCTGTTTCCACTCGCACTTGAGAACCCATCAAGCGATGAGTATTTTCAGTAGAATCGTGCGCTTGTTGCTCAAGCATAGGAAAACGTCTTGAGGCATTTTCCTTTGCATATTGATAACGCGCTAAAGCCTGCCTAAACTCATCCATTGTAAAGCGCACCAACCGCGCTAATTCATTTTCTATCTGAGTACGGATAGTAGAATCCGGTATTTGGTCTACTAGAACTAAGGCCTCTTTAAGGCAAGCTGCACGCCCTTCAGCTTCATTAAGATTGAACTCCGAAGCAAGAGAATCAAGCATAAAGGCAGATAATGCCATCGCTTCACTGATCTTTTGCTCAAATTTTGCTAGTCCGTAAGTCTGTACAAACGAGTCAGGGTCATGCTCTTTTGGTAAAAACAAAAAACGCAACGAAACATCATCGCGTAACAGCGGTAAAGCTGTATTAAGAGCACGCTTAGCAGCTTGTTGGCCTGCCTTATCACCATCAAAACAAAAGACTATGCGATTAGTGACTTTAACTAGCTTATTTAGATGCTCAGCAGTAGTCGCCGTTCCTAGTGTTGCTACGGCATACTCAATACCGTAACAAGCTAAAGCGACTACATCCATATAGCCCTCGACTACCAACGCAGTAGCAGCTTTACGGATACCCTGACGATTTTCCCATAAACCATAGAGCTCACTGCCCTTGTGAAACAGCTCAGTTTCTGGAGAGTTAAGATATTTGGGCTCGCCCTTATGAATTAGACGACCACCAAAACCAATCAAACGACCACGCTGATTATATATAGGAAAAGTAATACGTTCACGAAATCTATCATAACGTAAGCCTTGTTCATTTTGGACGACAAGACCAGCATCAATCAACACATCATTTGCATAATTCTCATAGACTCTACGCAAATTTTGACGTTCGTTACCCGTCCAGCCCAAACCAAAACGTTGAGAAATCTCAGGCGTGAGCCCACGGCCTAATAGATACTCTTGTGCTGGGGTATATTGATTAAGCTGCGATTGATAGTAGCCTTGTGCCTG
Organism: Alcaligenaceae bacterium; assembly: GCA_012518515.1. Taxonomy (GTDB): domain Bacteria; phylum Pseudomonadota; class Gammaproteobacteria; order Burkholderiales; family Burkholderiaceae_B; genus Oligella. Next base: position 84 of record JAAYRZ010000162.1, on the reverse strand, counting down.
CTCGAGAGCTTCGTGCAACAAATCAAATCGGGTTTTCTTTTCCTTAAATCGTGCTTTCGCCTCTGGACTATAGTTACGCTCGGG
>JAAYRZ010000242.1 GCA_012518515.1 Alcaligenaceae bacterium | reverse complement strand
GAAAACAAAACGAAATTGGTGAGCAAAGTAGACGCATCGGATTGCGTATTCTCAAACGTAACCCAGAGTACCCAGCCGATAGGCACACAGAGTTATTATTCCATGGCCCTATCCCTTGGGATGAGGTTCGAAAAGCGCCATAGGAAAAACGAATTAATATCCACAATTATTAAACTAAATTTGGAAGGAATGGTGAGCTTAGAAGGTTCATTTGCCAACGAAACGGTCAGATGGCAAGCGGTTCGAGTGCATTATTAAGAGGATTTATGACGTTCCGACTGTAGATGGTGGTATCTTGGAAATGTGCTGTGATAGTCCCAGAGCTCACATAGCACACTTGGTAAGTTGAGTTTTGAAGATAATGTGTAAATGTAGCTAGTGCTACGCGACAAATTATTTTATGCGTTTATTGCGTCATTCGAAAATAATCCGCCGGCATCAAATCTTGCATAATATAGTCCGCTAATACCTGATTGCAGGTGCTGTTAAATGATAATTGTGCCGATACGGTATGACCATCTAAAGGATTGACAGTCGTTATGCCCTCAAAGGACTTAAGACGTAGCTTTACATGTTGTGTTAAACGTTCCTGAAATTCTTCATAAATATTAGGTAAGCTCACAGTGAGTTCACAGTGTTGAGCTGATGATTCTTTTGCTGTACTTTGCTCTTCGAACGCTTGATTATGCTTAAAAAATGGTTCCCTGATATGGTCAGGGTATAAGTCATATAACAAGAAATAATTAAAGACGGTCGGACATGTTTTCTCAAATTCAAAGATGAAAGCTTCGTCTAGAGGATTATTATGAGAGCCGTTCCTAAAACTAACAGGGACAGGAGAGAGTAACATGCTTTGCCAAGTGATGTATTTAAGTTTTGAATCACTGTTTCCTGTTTCATTGATTAAAATTGGAATTTCAACTTCACAAAGTGGCTCATAAGCCTGATATCGTGACTCATTCCAACTATCCTCTTGCGCTTCAATGGCAAAATAACGATAAGCAAAAAAGCCTGCAATGAGTAATAACAAGAAAACCGGGATTAGATAATAGCGTTTCATCGTGATTACCTGTACAGTTTGTTCTTTCTAAGACTTGACTTCGCGAGTTGTAGATGTTCCGCCTGAACTGAAATATAAACGGCTCTCATCCCACCGGAGTTGTTATTGCACGTTGGTTGTCTATCCGACAATGATACCCTCCAGCCATGAAATTTAAGATCTGATTCCACTCCGCGCGCAGTAAATGTTTGCGGTCGTGTCACAAGAAATATTGTTGGATTTTCAATATGTTGGGCTAGCCAATGATTTTCTGGCACTAACTCAGGCTTAAAAGATAAGCTTTCTTGATCAACAAGATGGTCTGTAACATTATAATATAAACAATCAATATGAATCCTAGCTGTTGATGTCCATGGAGTACACTGAATAGTGTTTCCCGCTACAAACTCAAATATCTCACCTATCTGAAGTGGGGGAAATAACGAAACAAACATAAATCTTCTCACCTCTAATTGATCTGCTGAGGTAATCGTATAAGAAATATATTAAGTAGTGATGACAATGCATGCTTAAACTAGCGTCTCGTATTAAAACAATCTAGGAGGATGGCTTTAGGCTATTTTTGAGTGCGGGGCAATCGACTATACCTTTCAGACTGAGAGGGACAGAAATGTGTGGTGGCTGACTTGGTGAATTCAAACTTTTGCTGAGTTTTTGAATCAAGGCTTGAATGTCTGCTTGTTGACTAATTTCAAAGCAATAAGCAATGGGTAATGCTTGATCTTGCATCGGCATGCGTTCATTGGAAACCATATACATTGGCGTGTTCAAGAGCGCTTTATCAATGGTTTCATTAAGTGGCAATATGATGTTATGAAGAGTAAAATTCATGTTTTTTTGAACAATGGCATTTGCCCAAGCGAAGCCAGATTCTTTTAAATGTTCCTCTTTTTGTTTAGCAAGACAAGTTGCATTAGCGAAAGCAGTTAAGTCATGAATAGTCGTTTTTTGTGTATCTGTCGTAGTGACCGTATATTGCGCACTAGCACCTAAAGGTACGCTTAGTACAATAGCAAATAGAGTTTTTCTTAACATGTCATTTTTTATAGAGGCACAATGGTTTTGTCCGCTTATTGCGTCATTTGAAAATAATCCGCCGGCATCAAGTCCTGCATAATATAATCCGCTAATACCTGATCGCAGGTGCTGTTAAATGATAATTGGGATTGTTCGGTGGATGTATTTAAACGATTGACGGCCGTCGTACCTTCAAAGGACTTAAGACGCAGCTTTAAAAATTCAGATAAACGTCCTTGAACATCTTCATAAGGAAGCGCTACGGTGAGTTCACATCGTTCAGGAGACGATTCTATGGCGTTGCTTTGTTCCTCGAAGCTCGGATTATGTTTAAAAAATGACGCTTTAACATGGTCGGGAAATAAGTCATTTAACAGAAAATAATTTAAGACAGTGGAACATTTTTTATCAAATTTCATGCTGACCGCATATTTGTAAATATTATTTAGAGAGGCGCCTACAACGTATTCAGGAATAGGGGAAAATAACTGGCTTTGTAGCATCACATGTTTTATCTTCGAATCCAAGTTTGTTGTCTCATCACTTGAAATTGGAATTTCAATCGTACAAAGAATTTCATAAGAGTTATGCTGCAGCATATCCTCAAAAGGCTCTTTTGGTTTAGGTGTAAAGTAACGATAAGCAAAAAAGGCAGTAATCAGTAAGAGCGGAAATATTAAAATAGGTAGAAAGCGTTTCATGTCAACTGTCAGTAGAGTTTGCGTTTTGAATCATTAGAGCTTGATTATTGCGTCATTTGAAAATAATCGGCTGGCATCAAGTCCTGCATAATATAATCCGCTAATACCTGATTGCAGGTGCTGTTAAATGATAATTGGGCGAGTACGGTAACACCGTTTAATTTATTAACGTTGATTACGCGGTTAAAAGATTTAAGGTGTAGTTTTAAATATTGGTTTAAGCGCGCCTCAATATCTTCATAAATATGGGGCATGCTAATCGTGAGTTCACATTGATGAGCGGAGGGTTCAATGGCGCTACTTTGTTTTTCAAAATTTTGGTTGTGTTCAAAAAATTCT
>JAAYRZ010000161.1 GCA_012518515.1 Alcaligenaceae bacterium | reverse complement strand
CAATTTACACCACCCGTTGCTGTGAACTTACTGGTGACCACCAAAGTGGCGAATATTCGTCTTGAGCAAACCTTTGGCTGGTCACTGCTATTTATGTTGACGATGTTTTCATCTCTATTATTAGTGACGGTGTTTCCTGGCATTGCTTTATGGCTACCAGAGTATTTGGGCTTTGCTATTGACTAAGCTAGTTTGAGGTCATAGTCCGTCAATCTACTGATTGACGGACTATTTACATGTTCATTAAATTCCAACTAAAAGAAGCAAGCCATAACAGATAAGGCCACACAGTACGGATAAGCCAATATTTCTTTTCCAACGCGTTATTAACACGACAGCAATTACAGACAAAAGATAAACCCAGAGTGAGGAACCTTGAGTTAGCAGATCCTGTACTTCTCCACTCAAGACCACCACCGTTGTAGATAGAAGCAATGCTGGACCGACAATCTGCAGGCGACCTTGTGAAAAGTTGATTTTCTTTTTAGTACGACTAAGAAGAATAAACGGTAAAGCACGGGTCAACCACGTAATAACCGCCAAAGCCAAAATAGTTAGTAAAAAGGCATTATTCACTTAGCTCTCCTTTGGTTTGTAAATCACAAAGGCACTAATAGCACCGGCGAATATAGCCACTGAAGGATAACCGGCCAGTGTTACTAATAAACTCACCATCGCCGCCCCCACTAAAGCTAACAGCATAGGCCGATGAATACTCATAACAGTTAGGACAATAAATAAAGCCGGCAAAGAAAACTTCAGCACTTGCTCAAGGAGTGGGTAATGTGCCAACAACTGCTCGCCAGTCACCAAACCGAGAACGGTACCACCCACCCATGAAATCCATGCGGTCAGACCTAAGCCACAATACCAAGCGGCACGATCGGATTCGGGTAAATGCTTGAGTCGGTGAAAGGAGGTTGCAAAAACCTCATCAGTTAGAAAAAAAGCCATCGCTAAACGCTGCTTTAAAGACTCAGGCAGATAGGAACTGATGATGGGACCATAAAATAAATGCCGCATATTTAGCAAACTAATCAAGGCAACTATCATTAACCAAGGAGTTGCTATTTTCATCGCCGCTAAAATAAAAAACTGCCCTGCACCTGAATAAACAATCAGTGAGGTCAGCGATATTTCAGTGGCTTTTAAGCCCATACTACTCCCGCTGATTCCGAACGCCATTGCGACCGGCACATAGCCCACGACAATGGGCAATGCATCTTGCACCCCCTTAAGTGCTGCTTTTAAATTCATTTTTACCTTTTATTGATGACATTCGATTGAAGCTAATTATGATACTGAATTTGACAGGATTTATCATGTGAGCACTTTTGTTTAGATAGAAATACTGTCATGATTTGATACCACAGCAATATGACACAATACAGCAAAGCCTATCGACATACGCTAAGATAGTAGTACTTCAAATTTATCGTAATTTAAATTAATGAATGAACAAATTTTAATTAATGTCACTCCATTCGAGACGCGTGTCGCTATTGTCGAGCAAGGCACTGTACAAGAAATTCAGCTTGAACGCAGTAATCAACGAGGTAATGTCGGTAACATTTACTTAGGTCGTGTTAACCGAGTTCTTCCAGGCATGCAGAGTGCCTTTATCGATATCGGTCTAGAACGAGCCGCTTTTATACACTTGGCTGATTTAAGAGAAAATCGTGAAAGCCGCCAACAAGACAATGTACAGGTACAAATCGAAAAGGTTTTATTTGAAGGTCAAACGCTTTTAGTACAGGTAATTAAAGATGCCATCGGCACCAAAGGTGCTCGCGTTTCTAATCAAATTAGCATTGCCGGTCGCTCTCTGGTCTACTTACCTCATGATCCACATATAGGTATTTCTCAAAAAATTGCTACAGAAACCGAACGTGAGCAATTAAAGCAACGAGTTCAAAGCCTCATGGATCCAGATGAAAAAGGAGGCTACATTATTCGCACCCAGGCTAGCTGGGCTACCGATGAGGAACTTAAAAATGACCAAAACTACTTAAAGCTTCGTTGGCAAAAAATCATCGATGAGATGAGAAAAGTAGGTGCTCCCGCTCTGCTCTATGAAGACTTAAATCTAGCTCAGCGAGTATTACGCGACTTCGCTAATGAGAATACTGCAAGCATCGAAATCGACTCGCGCACGGTCAACCATAAGTTACAGCAATGGGCAGAAATCTATACACCTGCCGTGGTCGATAAAATTAATCATTACACGGGACCACGCGCCTTATTTGATCTGGCTAATGTCGAAGAAGAGATTAAAAATGCGCTTTCTCGCCGGGTTGAGTTAAAGTCTGGGGGATATCTGATTTTTGATCACAATGAGGCCTTAACTAGTATTGATGTTAATACAGGTGGCTTTATTGGTTTCAGAAATTTCAATGACACCATCTTTAAAACTAATCTAGAAGCTAGTCTAGCGATTGCCCGCCAATTACGCTTACGCAACACAGGCGGTATTATCATTATTGATTTTATTGATATGGATAACGCCGAGCATCAAGAAGCCGTTCTTGAGGAATTGAAAAAGGCCTTAGCGCGCGATCGTACCCATACCACAGTTAATGGTTTTTCCAGCCTGGGCTTAGTCGAAATGACTCGTAAAAGGACTCGTGACTCACTGCATAGTTTGCTATGCGAACCCTGCCCGACCTGCCATACTCGAGGCAATATACTCACCGCACGTACGGTTTGCTATAACATCATGCGAGAAATTTTAAGGGAGGCCAAGCAATTTAATCCAAAGGAGTTCAGATTAATTGTATCCCCTCATGTGATTGATTTATTTCTTGATGAAGAAAGTAGCTTTTTAGGAATGCTTGATGAATTTATCGGCAAACCCATTAGCCTAGAAGTAGACAATAACTATACTCAGGAAATGTACGATATTATCCTAATGTAATTACTCATTTGCTCTTGATAAAAAAGAAAGGCACCTAATCATGTTTGTGAATTAAGGTGCCTTTTGCTTACTCCCGCATGGGAAAAACATATCAGTAACTAATTAAATTAGCTATGTCCTGGTTGTACGCGAGACTGCATAGCGATAATTTGCTCCTCTAACTCAGGAGATGTTTCTAAGGCTATCAGAGCGCTATTAGTATCTGGACGCTGCTCGATCGTCAAGTTAATGTATTGACCATCAAAAACCTCTGGGTTTGCCCCGATCTCAACATAACGACTCAATAAACGATCTACTGATGCTTGAGCTTGCTGAACATATTCCTCAAAGTTTTCCTCATTGGCATCATGAAATGCATTTTCAATTGTTTTTGACAAATCCCATGTAAAAAACATCAGTGCATTAGGGCCTTTAACCTCCGGATGCTCATAGCCCCAAGTCTCAATTGTGTGGTTCTTGGCTGTATTCATATATTCCTCCGAAAAAACTACCCCAT
>JAAYRZ010000018.1 GCA_012518515.1 Alcaligenaceae bacterium | reverse complement strand
GGGGATAATAGTTTTATTCCTTCTATGTTGCGACCTCTTTCATTGCAAGTTATTGCACCGATTTAATCGATATAACTACAAAACGCTGCTTGCGAGGGTTGCACAAAGGCACTCAAAAATTAATAACGATAGTGCCTTCATGATTTTTATATAGGATCTTGAGTGTTAGAACAAAAAATTAATCAACAACAAACCACATCAGATAATCAAACAGTAGAAGCAGAGAAGAAGAGCAAACTAGATCAAGGGTTCGGAGTTTTCTTAACCTTATGGCCTTATTTATGGCGTTATCGTGGGCGTATGATTTTGGCGATTTTCTGTATGGTGATGGCAAAAGTCGCCTTAGTCTATACGCCGATTTTTCTAAAGAAAATAATTGATCAATTAGGTGTTGAAGCAACCTTGATGGTGTTACCAGTTGCTGCTTTAGTGGGTTATGGTGCTGCTAAATTGGGTAGTACCTTATTTAATGAAATGCGTGATCTGGTCTTTGCGCGAGTGATACAAAACTCAGTAAGACAAGTTAATCTGACGATTTTCCAACATCTGTTTAAACTTTCTTTGCGCTTTCATCTTGAGCGACAGACGGGGGCATTGAGTCGAGACTTAGACCGTGGCTCTAGAGCGATAACCATGTTGGTCCGTATACTGGTTTTTCGTATCTTACCTACGTTACTGGAGCTTTTCCTTATCATGGCAATCTTGCTGTGGAATTACGATGTCTGGTTTACCGTGGCGATCGCTGTGAATGTGGCCGTTTATATGACATTTACCTATGTGGTCACGTCCAAACGTATGCCGATGCGTCGTGCCATGAATCGTCTTGATAGTAGCGCTAACCATACTGCAATTGATGCCATTCTTAACTATGAGACGGTCAAATATTTTAATAATGAACAATATGAGTATGAGCAATATGACGCAGGCTTAGCCAAACATACAGATGCCATGGTCACTAACCAGTTTACCTTGAGTATTTTAAATGTAGGTCAGGGACTGATTATTACACTCGGTACCGTTATTTTATTATGGATGTCAGCTGCTCGTGTGGTTAGTGGTGATATGAGTGTCGGTGATATTGTCTTGATTACTGCCTATTTGACACAGCTTTTTATTCCTCTTGGTATGTTAGGTATGGTTTATAGTGAGTCGCAATATGCCTTGATTGATCTAGAGCGTATTTTAGCGATGCTGAAGCAGCCACAGGAAATTACGGATCGTCCGAGTGCCCTATCGATGGATAAAAGTAGGCCCTCAACCATTGAGTTTAAGCAGGTTGATTTTAGTTATGAGGCTGAACGGCAGATTCTTCATGATGTGTCATTTACTGTAGAAGCTGGGCAGACGGTAGCTGTGGTTGGGGAGTCCGGTGCGGGTAAGTCGACCTTGTCTCGTTTATTATTTCGATTTTATGATGTGGATTCAGGGGCGGTTTATATTAATAATGAAGATATTCGTGACTATGCTCAGGACAGCCTGAGAGAGGCAATTGGTGTGGTTCCACAAGATACGGTTTTATTTAACCATACAATTGCGCACAATATTGCTTATGGTAGAGTCGACGCGAGTCGTGAAGAGGTTGTTCAGGCGGCTAAAAGCGCTCGTCTGCATGATTTTATTAGTGCTTTACCTGAAGGCTATGATACGCAGGTAGGTGAGCGTGGTTTAAAGCTTTCCGGTGGTGAAAAGCAGCGTGTCGCCATTGCCCGAACCTTATTAAAGAACCCACCGATATTGATTCTGGATGAAGCCACTAGCGCACTTGATACGCGCACTGAAAAAGAGATCCAGGATGCCTTGAACGAGGTAATGAAAGATCGCACTACCTTAATTATTGCGCATCGTTTGTCAACGATTATGCATGCGGATCAGATCATTTTGATGCGCAATGGTCGTATAGCAGAGTACGGTACTCACCAAGAGCTCTTGGGCCAAGGAGGGCTCTACACGAAGATGTGGGAAGTACAATTTAGTGATGAGGAAGAGCATCACTAAGACTATGAAATCAGCTGTTTGTCCGAGTATTAATTCAGCTTCGCGTATATTGTAGTATACGTCCCTTATAAGGTGCCTTTTCCCCTGGGCTAAAGGGCACCGGTATCTCCTTTAGTTCAAAATCGAGTTTTTTCATAATACGGCTAAACTGATTTTTGTAGCCTCGACCAGGACAGCTCACCAGTACTTTACATTTATCCGCAGACATTTCTTTGATGGCGTTGCCGAGCATTTTAGGGTTGCCCGGATCATAGAGTACGTCACTGGCGATCATCAGCTCATATTTATCATGACTCAGAGGAGCTTCCCAATCCAGTTGGATAAAGGGAATTTCCTCTAAGTTATTTAATTTGCAGTTATGAGACAAAAAATTACGACTGACTGGGTGATAATCACTAGCCGTAATGTCAGCACCACGGTATTGAAGAACGAGGCTTGGCAAGGCTAAGCCGCAACCTAATTCAAGAATTCGTCGGTCTTTCAAATCAATTTTTTTCATGGCTTTGGCAAGTACAGTACCTGCTGGCCAAAGCTGTCCAAATAAACTCCAACTCGCGTCACAAATACCTGCGCGTGCAGCAGCACCGTCAGGATCAGAGTATTGTGTCCTGTCCTTAAGTGCACAGAGTTTGCCTTCAAAGGCGCCTATTTTAAAGTCTAGTTTTCGAGTTTGAATATCATGCATTTCTGACTCCTTAATTATCGTTTGGCTATGCGTCAGCCTGCATTGATAGTTTTTATCTATATTTATCCTTTTAAGCTTAACACTTTTCTAGATTAATTACAGAAATATTTTTAATTTCAATAACTTATATGTTTTTTGATGCTTTGAAAAGCAGTTTTTAAGACTATTTCAAGCTATTTTTTGAGCCTAGTTTTGCGATCTAGTTATTAGTGATTAGAGCGACTAATTACAAAGATTCAGGGATTAGCTAATGAGGTCAATATCTTAAATTTAGCTAGATTGCTACAGTGAGATCATCATTAATGTAATGAGAAAGGAAAGCGAAGATGAGTCACTTTTTAGAACGTTTAAATTTCTTTTTTAAAAAAGAAGAAAGTTACTCCGATGGCCATGGCACGGTAAGTAATGAAAGTCGTGACTGGGAACAAGCTTATCGTAGCCGTTGGCAACACGATAAGGTGGTGCGTTCAACGCACGGGGTGAATTGTACTGGCTCCTGTAGCTGGAAGATTTTTGTGAAAAATGGCTTGATTACTTGGGAAATGCAGCAAACGGATTATCCACGCACTCGCCCAGATCTGCCTAATCATGAGCCTCGAGGCTGCCCTCGTGGCGCATCGTATAGTTGGTATGTGTATTCAGCGCAGCGTGTAAAGTATCCTATGTTGCGTGGGGCATTGGCCGAAATTTGGCGTGAAGAGCGCAAGACTAAGGATCCGATCAGTGCTTGGACTGCCATTACTAGCGATCCGGAGAAACTTAAAGCCTATAAATCACGCCGTGGTTTAGGTGGCATGGTTCGTTCAAATTGGGATGAGGTGTATGAACTGATTGCCGCGGCTAATGCACATACGGTAAAAAACTATGGTCCTGACCGTGTTATCGGTTTCTCACCGATTCCGGCAATGAGTATGGTGAGCTATGCCGCAGGAACGCGTTATTTGTCACTGATGGGTGGGGTACCTTTGTCCTTCTATGACTGGTACTGTGATTTGCCGCCGGCCAGCCCGCAAGTGTGGGGTGAGCAGACCGACGTAGCAGAAAGTGCTGACTGGTATAACTCAAACTATCTTCTTGTCTGGGGTTCTAACGTCCCGATGACTCGTACTCCGGACGCACACTTCTATACTGAAGTTCGCTATAAGGGGACCAAGACAGTAGCTATTTCTAGTGACTTTGGAGAAATGGCTAAATTCGGTGATATTTGGATGGCACCTAAACAAGGCACGGATGCTGCTCTTGGTATGGCCATGGGACATGTCATCTTAAAAGAATTCCATCTAGATAATCCTTCACCGTATTTCCAAGAAGTTAATGAACTTAAGATGGGACATTTGCGTCTAGTTGATTATTTGGAGCGCTCAGAGGATCGTTGGCACACCTTATTTGTGGCACATTGTGAGGTGGTGCCACTTTCACATCCGAAGTGGCACATTTTCATAGCTGAGTAATAGTATCAATCAAGAATTTATTTTTTCTCAAGGATGGCAAAAACAGCACTAGCATTAAAGATGTTTTTACCTTCAATGCTCAAGGCACATTGAGCAAAGATCAGGCGTCGACCGCGACGGTTGATAGTAACTCGTGCCTCTACCCAGTCTCCTTCGCGTCCAGCTGATAAAAATTCACTACTAAAACTGACGGTGACAAAGGAAATGGGCTCGTCTGATTGTGCCAGAATTGCATCGCCGAAGGCATTATCCGCTATGGTCATAAAAAGACCGCCATGTGCCATACGGGCTTTATTAAGATGTTCATGACGTAGACGAAGTCCGAGTACTTCGTGTTTGCCGTTAGTATCCAGTTTCTCATAATAAGGACCAGTCAAATCCGAAAAAGGACTATCACGGTCTAATGCAATGAAACCTTCAGGAATGTTCTTATCACTCATATTCAATCACTCTCTTAATATTCATTGTTAAATTTGATGCGTTCTAGTGTATTACGAATAATGAGTTAAGTATTTAGATATTGCATTTTTAGAGGACACTGAGAGACCAGATTTATAACTAAATCGTTTTATTTTAGAAATGTCTAATGAGTGACAATGTTGATCATTATTAAACTGTGACCGTAATAGGCGTAATAGAATAATGGGTATTGGGGCCAACCCTAGGTTCTTAATTTTTTAAATTCATTAAGAATGTAGGTGTGGGTCGTATCATAAAGTCAAAAAATTACTGTGACAACTGGCTGTTATTTCTTGTTTGTCATGGTAATGTCACTTAACAACTTTGTATCGTCAATGCTACAATCCTTTGTGCATGGCCTTCATGTTGAATGGTGTTTTGCTTTTGTTTGAAGTTTTTTGGAGTCCGTTATGAGTCAAGCTCAATCTTCCGCTATTAAGGATCAAAATAATCTTCAACCAAGTGACAAAAAAGTTTCTGAGTGGAAGCGTTTTTTATTAATGGGTTTTATAGTTTTACCCATTTTTACGCTTTTATTAATCTGTGCTTATGGTTTTGTTGTTTGGTTTGGTCAGGAGTTGTTCTGGGGGCCTCCGGGGCCTTAAATTTAAATTAATGCCGCTTTCTTATCAAATTGAAGGGTGATAATAAAGCGGCAATTTACGTTAGAGCAGGTTAGTTCAAACTTGGAGAGGGTTGGGCTATTGTTCTTTTTAAAGAAAATAACTAAAGGTAACTAGCCATGAGAGCAATTTTTCGTGCTATAGCGAATTTATTTCGCTGGATATATGATTGGTTTACTCGTCCAGCGAGACGTATCGGTTTGGGTTTGTTAGTAACCGGTGGCTTTATTGCCGGTATCGGTTTCTGGGCAAGCTTTAATGCCGGTATGGACTACACTAATACAGAGGAATTCTGTGTGTCCTGTCACACCATGGGCGATAACTTATTGCCCGAACTTCAAAAAACAGTGCATTGGAAAAACCGCACCGGGGTTCGAGCATACTGTATGGACTGTCACGTTCCACACAGTTTTACTGATAAGGTTGCCCGTAAGATGCAAGCCTCGCGTGAGGTGTTGAGTCATGTGGTCGGAACTATCGGAACTCGTGAGAAGTTTTTGGAGCATCGTCTTGTACTAGCGCAACGTGAGTGGGCTCGTTTTAAGGCTAATAACTCCAAGGAGTGCCGCAACTGTCATGATTACGACAGCATGGACTTCGACAAGATGAAGGTTACATCACAAATGATGATGCGTAGTGCCGCTGAGCGTAATGCCAGTTGTGTTGACTGTCACCGCGGTATTGCTCACGAGTTACCTGAGATTAAGGGCGCAGGTAATCCGGCCTTTGCTTCTTTGTTATCGGAAGCTAGCCATGTCACAGTGAGTGTTGGTGGTAGTTACGTTTCTGTAGCACCGCAAGCAATTTATGCGGATCAGGAGTTAACTCGCGAGATTGGCTCTATTGAAGTCAGTACACCAGTCAAGATTCTTCAGACGACTGATGAAGCACTCCAAGTAGAGTTGGATTTATGGCGCAAAAACAAGGGTTTGGCACGTGTTTGGTATAACACCTTCGGTATGAACGTGACCAATGCGATTTTAAATCGTGATATTGATAAAGATTCTGAGTTTATTGCCGTTTTAGATTCTAAGGTCGATGAAATGAGTGGCTTGGAGTGGCAAAAGGTCAGAGCGAGTGTCTGGATTGAACCAGGTCATTTATTGACCAGTGTTGAGCCAATTTGGGATATTGCACGTCATAGTTATGATAATGCTTGTAGTGTGTGTCACCGTCAACCTCAACCTGCATCCCATGATGCTAACCAGTGGCCTGGTCTGTTTGCGGGTATGGTTGGTTTCACCAATATGGATGATGATACTGCAGATATTGTGCTCAAGTATTTACAGCTGAACTCTTCGGATTTTGCTACGGCTGATCAGTCAGCTCTTGATAGCACGGTTCAAGGTGCTCGCCCTTAAGGTTTTGGAGAAATAAATATGTATACACGTCGTCAATTTATTAAGGGTTTGGCAGCGTCAGCGGGAGTCGCGGCTGTACCAAGCTTCTTACTAGGTTCTTCAATTGTCAAAGCCCAAGAGGCAACAGCAACGACTACTCCCGAGATGGGGCGCTGGCGTTTTTCTGGTGCTCACTGGGGGGCTTTCCGTGCCCGTGTTGTTGCTGACCGTGTGGTAGAAATCAAACCTTTTGAGTTTGATAAAAACCCCACGCCTATCCTAGATGGTACGTTGGATGTAATCTACAGCGCTTCTCGTGTGCGTTACCCGATGGTGCGTTTGGATTGGTATCGTAAGCGTCAGCACAGCGACCGTTCGCAGCGTGGTGATAACCGTTTCATCCGTGTTAGTTGGGATGAGGCTCTAGACTTGCTTTATGAGGAACTGGAACGGATTCAAAACGATTACGGGCCATGGGCTCTGCATATCGCTAACGTTGGTTGGCGTTCGGTAGGGCAGGTTCATAGCTGTGGTAACCACATGTTGCGCGGTATTGGCATGCATGGCAACGGTGTTGGCACTGCCGGTGACTATTCTACTGGCGCAGGTCAGATGATCATGCCGTATATTCTTGGTTCGACAGAGGTTTATTCTCAGGGTACCTCGTGGAATATTATTCTGGAAGAAACAGAAACCTTAATTTTCTGGGCAAATGACCCGGTTAAAAACCTTCAGGTGGGTTGGAACACAGAAACGCATGAGGCCTATGAGTACCTAGAAAAGCTTAAAGAGCGTGTTGCGGCTGGCAAGATCAAGGTGATTTCCATTGACCCCGTCAAGAGTAAAACTCAGAACTACCTAGAGTGCGACCAAATTTATGTCAATCCGATGACGGATGTGGCTTTCATGCTCGCTATCGCTCATACTCTCTACACCGAGGAGTTGTATGATCGTGAGTTCATTGATATGTATGCGATGGGCTTCGATGACTTTACGCCATATCTCATGGGTAAAACCGTTGATATGGTTGAAAAAACACCGGAGTGGGCCGAAAAGATTTGTGGCGTCGCTGCTGATGATATCCGTGAATTAGCTCGCTTGATGGCTGCAGGCCGTACTCAATTAATGCTCGGTTGGTCAATTCAGCGTCAACAACACGGTGAGCAGCCTTACTGGATGGGAGCGATTTTAGCTGCCATGCTAGGGCAGATTGGCTTACCAGGCGGTGGCGTGAGTTACTCTCACCACTATAGTTCAGTTGGTGTCAACTCTACTGGCGCTTCTATGCCGGGTAGCTTCCCTCTTAACCTAGACACTGGCCGTACGCCTAAGCACAATAACACTGACTATAAGGGCTATAGCTCTGTTATTCCGGTTGCTCGTGTCGTTGATGCGCTTTTAGAGCCCGGCAAAAAGATCAATTTTAATGGTAATGAGGTGACTCTACCTCCTTACAAGATGGCCGTTTTTTCCGGCAGTAATCAGTGGCACCGCCATCAGGATCGCAACCGTATGAAGCGCGCTTATTTAGAGCTCGAAACGGTTCTATCGGTTGATTACAACTGGACTGCTACATGTCGTTTTGCAGATATTGTCTTACCTGCTTGTACCCCTTATGAGCGTAATGACCTTGACGCCTATGGTTCCTATTCAAACCGCGGTATCATCGCCATGCATAAGCTAGTTGACCCTTTATATCACTCGCGTTCTGACTTTGATATTTGGCGTGACTTTGCTCGTCGCATGAATCGTGATATTGAATATAGTCGTAACATGGACGAGATGCAGTGGGTTCGTTTCTTGTATGATGAGTGTCGTGCAGAAAACGCTCGTAAAGATATTCCGATGCCTCC
>JAAYRZ010000017.1 GCA_012518515.1 Alcaligenaceae bacterium | reverse complement strand
TCCTTAGGCATACCCACATCGATGGTATACATGGCGCTACCAAATAAGGTCTGGCCAAAACCATCTAGGAAATAGCTGATACCTAAAGTCGCCATTAACAGCGCAGTTGCTTCCTGATTAACCAGATGTCGCAGAACTAGGCGTTCTACAGCAATAGCAAAAATAACCATCAAAATGGCACTAATGATGAAGGCGAGTATATTTGCCAAAATCAGACTTTCAAAACCTAACCACTGTGGCAACCAGGCTGAGAAACGCGCCATGGACAAAGCAGCGACTAAAACCATCGCGCCTTGAGCAAAGTTAAACACACCGGAGGCTTTAAAGATTAAAACAAAACCTAATCCGATTAAGGCGTACATCATGCCGCTCATGAGGCCGCCAAAAAGAGTTTCTAAAAAATAAGACATTTGGCTCCTCCCTACTCTTGAGCACCAAGGTAAGCACGAATAACGTCTTCGTTATTACGTACCTCGTCAGGCGTGCCATCACCAATCTTTTTACCGTAATCAAGTACTACAACACGGTCAGAAATATCCATCACAACCCCCATATCATGTTCAATTAACACAATGGTTGTGCCGAACTCATCATTTACATCAAGAATAAAGCGCGACATATCCTGCTTTTCCTCGATATTCATCCCTGCCATCGGCTCATCCAGTAGCAGCAGTCTTGGCTCCATCGCTAAGGCACGACCCAAGTCAACCCGCTTTTGCAAACCATAAGGCAAGCGGCCAACCGGCACCTTTCGATAGGCTTGAATTTCAAGAAAATCGATGATATTTTCTACAAACTCACGATGCTTGGTTTCCTCTTTCTCAGCGCCAAAAATACGGAAAGCCTGTGAAAGAATGTTGCTTTTCATGCGTAGGTTACGACCTGTCATGATGTTGTCCAGTACACTCATTCCCTTGAACAAAGCAAGGTTCTGGAATGTACGACCAATGCCACGCGTCGCTGCACGACGCGGTGTCATCTTTTCAAAGACCACACCATCAAGCGTAATCTTGCCCTCTTGTGGTGTATACACACCATTAATCACGTTAAGCATTGAGCTCTTACCGGCACCGTTTGGGCCAATAATAGAGCGAATCTCATGCTCTCTAATATCAAAAGAAATATTTGTTAGTGCCTTTACCCCACCAAAAGAAAGCGAAATGCTATCTAGGTCCAAGATAACTTCACCAATTCGACGTTGATGCTCCATTTTTCGCCCCCTTTAAACCGTAACCACTTTGGCAGACTCAATTTTGAGATCGGCACTGATTTTACCTACACGCCCATCCTCATAGCGCACCTCAGTTTCGATAAATTGACTACTCTTACCCTCAAATAGTGCATCAATCAACACACCATACTTTTCGACAATGAAGTTACGACGCACTTTACGAGTACGTGTCAGTTCACCATCATCTGGATCCAGCTCTTTATGCAATATCAAGAAGCGATGCAACTGTAGACCGGATAACTGCTCATCCCTGGCAACATCCGCATTCGCCTCTTCGACACAGTCTTTAATTAACGCGTAGACTTCTTTCTTGGATGCTAAATCGGTATAACCTGCATAAGCTAAACTACGACGCTCTGCCCAGTTAGCGACTGCCTCTAAGTCGATATTAATAAACGCTGTGCAATAATCCTTATTGGAACCAAACACCACGGCTTCTTTGATAAAGGGGAAAAACTTGAGCTTATTTTCCATGTACTTAGGTGCAAACATGCGACCATCGTTGAGTCTGCCCACATCCTTGGCACGATCAATAATCTTTAATTGGCCATCTTCAGTTAAAATGCCCGCATCACCCGTGTGATACCAACCATCTTCGGTAAATGACTCAGCAGTAGACTCAGGATTTTTATAATACTCTCTGAACAAACCGGGACTCTTGATCTGCACCTCACCCGTATCAGCAATACGCAGCTCTACTCCCTCACATGGTGGTCCCACAGTATCAGCTTCAACATGACCGTCTTCTTGCACACAGACAAAAACCGAAGTTTCAGTGGAACCATATAACTGCTTTAAGTTCACACCAATCGAACGATAAAAACGGAATAAATCAGGACCTATGGCCTCACCAGCCGTATAGGCCACTTTGACACGGTTCATGCCAAGCGCATTACGCAACGGGGCATAGATAAAGAAATTACCTAAACCGTATAAAATGCGCTCTGAAAACCCTACTGACTCCTTGTCAAGAATGCGTTGACCCGTTTTTGCAGCGACTTGCATAAAGTACTTATAAAGCCATTTTTTGAAACGCCCTGCATCCTCCATTCGAATACTAACTGTCGTCAATAATTCCTCAAGCACACGTGGCGGAGAGAAATAATAGGTAGGACCAATATCGTGCATATCGATGGAGATAGTATCTGGTGACTCTGGATGATTAACCGTAAAACCAGTTACCAAAAACTGCGTATAAGAGAACATATTTTGGCCAATCCATGCTGGTGGTAAATAGGCTAATACATCCTCATTGGAGGTCAGATTTTCTAGACGCTGAATCACAGCACCACGATCAATTAAGGCATGATGGGTCAAAACCACACCCTTCGGGTTACCCGTCGTTCCTGATGTATAGAACATCGCAGCTGCATCATCCTCTTTCAACGAGTCGACCTGCTGCATATACAAATCGGGATGTTGTTGACGATGCGCTTTACCCTGCTCAAGCAGGACAGTGTAATCAGTCAAAAGCTCTTCATGATAGTTACGCATCCCACGAGGATCGTCATAAACAACATGACGCAGCGTGGGCAGTTGCTCTTGAATTTCGAGCATCTTGTCTGCTTGCTCTTGATCCTCTACAACGACCACACCCACTTCTGCATCTCTTAAGACGTAGACCATTTCTTGTGCGACCGCATCTTGATACATCGGCACTGGGATAGCCCCTAAACTTTGGGCAGCCATCATGCTCATGTATAAGCGAGGGCGATTTTCACCGACAATCGCAACGTGCTGACCCTTTTGAACGCCTAAGGTCATGAAACCATGGGCCAAGTCTTTGACCTCATCAGCCATCTCTGCCCATGTGATCGTCTGCCAAATACCTAAGTCCTTCTCACGCATAGCCGCTTGCGTAGGACGCTCTTTGGCATGCTTTAAAAGCAACTTGGCAAAGGTATTAGCCGTATTTTGCTGAGTGACCATATCTAATTGTCTCCTTAATATGGTTCTTTTATTTATTGTCTTAGAATTTTTTTATTTAAATAAAATACTAAAAAATTTACTATTTGCAATATT
>JAAYRZ010000160.1 GCA_012518515.1 Alcaligenaceae bacterium | reverse complement strand
TCATCAAAACGGGCGCCGATACAGACAATTAAATCCGCATGGTGCATGGCTAGGTTAGCTTCTAATGTACCGTGCATGCCCAACATGCCAACAAATTGAGAGTCACTTGCAGGGAAAGCACCTAAACCCATGAGGGTGAGGGTACAAGGTGCGCCAGTGTAACGTACTAAATTAGTAAAGATCTCAGAAGCGGCAGGGCCAGAGTTAATCAGACCACCGCCACCATAAAATACTGGACGACGGGCATTAGCAATCAGGCCAGCGGCACGCTTGATATTAGCTAGCATGGCCGGAGCAGGTACTTCGGCTACTTTCTCCTGACGCTTTTCTATCTTGACCTTGCTTTTATCAATTTCTTGAATTTGTATGTCTTTAGGAAAATCAATCAGCACTGGACCTGGACGACCCTCAGTAGTCATCTGATAGGCTTTAGAAACTAGAGGAATCACGTCTTCGGAGCGTTTGATTTGCGCGTTCCACTTAGTCACTGGGCGTGAAATGCCGATAGCATCACATTCTTGGAAAGCATCGGTACCAATGGCGCTAGTCGCAACTTGTCCACTGATACATAAGACAGGAATCGAGTCACACATGGCATCTAACAGACCAGAGGTGGTGTTAGCCATGCCAGGACCAGAGGTAACTAGGACAACTCCTGGCTTACCAGTGCTGCGGGCGTAGCCTTCGGCTGCGTGAACCGCACCTTGCTCGTGTCGGACCAGTACATGACGTATACGTGGCTCAGCATAAATGGCATCATAAAGTGGTAAAACAGCACCACCGGGATATCCGAAAATGGTATCCACACCTAATTCAACCAAGGTTTCAAGTAGTGCTTGGGCGCCATTAAAACATAGCTTTTGTTGAAGGCTTTGTTGAGCCGCTTGTTCAGGCTGTAAACTCATATCAAACTCTCTTCTGATTTTTTTCAACTAAGAAAAAGTAGCAGTAAATTATTAATTTTATAGTGTTTATTTGATTTTAACCTTAACACAGTGTAGTTACTTGCAATGCAGCAATGCTAAGCTTAAACTTATATGTTCTTATAGCTATTGTAAATTAAGCAAAAAGCTCTAAAATTTCTGACAGAGGATCGTTATGAGCGTTCATACGGACGTAAAGCGTCTTACTATCCCCCAATTGCAAGCCATGAAGGGTGAGCAAAAAATTGTTTCCCTTACTTCCTATACAGCACCCTTTGCGCGTATTTTAGATGAAGTAGTTGATTTTATTTTAATCGGTGACTCGACCGCGATGGTTGGTTACGATATGCCGGACACGCTTTCAATTACCGTGGATATGATGGCTAATCATGCTAAAGCAGTGGTGAGTGCTACTCAGCGTTGTGCAGTGGTAGTGGATATGCCTTTTGGTTCATTTCAGGAGTCGCCTGAAGCGGCTTTTCGTAATGCCGCCAAGATTTTACAAATCAGTGGCGCAGCCTCAGTCAAACTTGAAGGCGGTGCAGTACTAGCTGATACAACTCGCTTCTTGGTTGATCGTGGTATCCCGGTCTTAGCACACGTAGGCTTGATGCCGCAGTATTTTAATACTATGGGTGGTTTTAAAGCTCAGGGCCTGAGTGATGAGGCGGCCGAAGCGATTTATCAAGATGCCTTGGCTCAAGAAGCGGCCGGTGCTTGGGGTGTGGTGATTGAGGGTACGGCGGAGCCTTTAGCACGACGCATTACTGAGGCACTTAGTATTCCGACGATCGGCATTGGGGCTTCTCCACTCTGTGATGGTCAGGTGCTAGTGGCCGAGGATATTTTCAATTTGACGCATGGACGAATTCCTAAGTTCGCCCAGCAGTTTAGCGATGTTGCTGCGGTTATCCGCGAGGGTGCGACGGCTTATGCTGAGGGTGTGCGTGAAGGTAGCTTCCCGACCCTAGATCATTGCTTTGGTGTGAAGAAAAAATAATGTCTAAATCAGCAGATATCCCTGAAAAACGTCATCGAAAGCCCCGTAAGATCCCCGGTGAACCTTGGGTTAAGGTTAAAAAATCAGCGGTACATGGTAGGGGTGTTTTTGCTATCAAGGATATACCTGCTGAAACATTAATTATTGAGTATAGCGGTCGTCGTATCAGCTCGGATGAAGCTGACGAAATGTGGCCGGTTGATCCTGATAACCCTTACCATACCTTTTTCTTTTCACTCAGTAGTGGGGAGACCATTGATGGCGGTACTAAAGGTAATGCCGCCAAGTGGATTAATCACAGCTGTGATCCTAACTGCGAAGCACGTGAGGGGACTCACGGCAAGCGGGTTTATATTTACAGTTTACGTGATATTAAAAAGGGTGAGGAGCTCGCCTTTGACTATGGTTTGATCATTGATGATGAACTGACAGAGGAACTGAAGATGAATTATCAGTGTCTCTGTGGTAGTAAAAATTGTCGGGGAACGATGTTGAATCTGGCTTCTTTTGATAAAGAAGCGACTGAGTAGTTCTACAACAAACAAAAAAATAGGCGTGTCTCCTATCTCGGGAGTCACGCCTATTTTTATTGAACACTAAACCTTTAATTAGGCTTTAGTCTCTTCCTTTGCAGGCTCTATTCCTACTTCCGGCTTAGGCGCATCAGTGGTTTCCTGAGCTTGAGCTTCAGGAGTTTCGATTTTATTCTCAACACCATTACCATTACTTGGAGAGATACTCATGGACTCTTCAGCACTGACACTAGCAACAAGTTCAGCGACTTTGTCTCTGGAAACGACACCGACGAGCTCGTCATCCTCAGTGGTCACCATCACCGGCTCATCACGGTTGGTGGTGATCATGTGTGGTAGAACGTCTTCGAGGTTAGCCTCACTGGAGATGGTGGCGGCTTCGATGACTAAGCTTGAAATATCTCTTAGGCCGCGTTGCATACCTTCTTCTGCCGCACTGCGCTTGATGATACCGGCAAAAATCTTACCATCCAGTACTGGCGCATAGCTCATGTCCATGGCTTTCATGCGCTCATAGGCATGAGCAGGTCTGGCGCGCATGGTAAGTTTTAAGCGTGGCGCATTGATGGCGTGGGCCGCGTTAAGTGCCTTACCACGGTTAACATCGCGTAAGAAGTTCTCAATGTACTCACTTTCTGGAGATAGTAGAATATCTTCCGGTGTACCTTCTTGAATCAGGGCACCGTCTTTTAGAATAGCGATGCGGTTACCCAAGCGTAGGGCTTCATCTAGGTCATGGGTAATAAAGACGATGGTCTTATTTAAACGATCCTGTAGCTCAACCAGTTGGTCCTGCATTTCTCGTTTAATCAATGGGTCAAGAGCCGAGAAAGCCTCATCCATCAGCAGAATGTCTGCGTCAGTCGCTAGCGCACGGGCTAGGCCCACACGTTGCTGCATACCGCCGGAGAGTTGGTTAGGATATTGCTTTTCAAAGCCTTCTAAGCCAACTTGTCCGAGCCAGTATGTTGCTTTTTCACGAGCTTCTTTTTTAGAAAGGCCTTGCGTGACTAGACCATAAGCTGCATTGTCTAAGACTGTTTTGTGAGGCAATAATCCGAAGCGTTGAAACACCATGCTCATGGTTTTGCGACGGAATTGCTGTAAGTCCTTTTTGTTTAAGCTCATTACATCCACACCGTCGACCAGAATTTGTCCGGCGGTGGGGTCGATTAAGCGATTAAAGTGGCGGATTAGGGTGGACTTTCCCGAACCGGATAAGCCCATAATCACGTAAATACTACCCGCTTCAATGCTTAAACTAATATCTTTTAAACCTAAGGTATGGCCACTTTTTTCTAAAAGCTCTTGTTTGCTCATGCCTTGTTTAACAGGCTCTAGCCATTTCTTCGGATCTTTACCGAAAATTTTATAAATGTTTTTAACTTCAATTTTATTCATTAGGATTTCCGTTCTTGAATGCGTTTACCGTAAGACTGTGAAATGCGGTCAAAGATAATGGCAAGAATCACAATCCCTATTCCTGCTAATAAACCACGGCCCACTTCGAGGCGGTTAATACCGAGGAGTACTTCGTAGCCCAAGCCTCTTGCGCCAATCATGGAAGCAATAACAACCATGGATAAGGCCATCATGATGGTCTGGTTTAAGCCCGCCATGATGTTAGGCAGGGCAAGCGGTAGTTGCACACCGAATAGCTGTTGCATGGAGTTAGCACCAAAGGAACGAGATGCTTCTAATACCTCGGTATCTACTAGTCTGATCCCTAAATCGGTTAAACGAATCAGTGGGGGCACCGCATAGATGACTGTTGCGATAATGGCTGGGATTTTACCTAGACCAAAGAGCATTACGACCGGAATTAAATAGACAAAACTAGGCAAGGTCTGCATCACATCCAGTACCGGCAGCAGCACGGAGCGAACCACTTTGGACTTACCAGTGATAATGCCGAGAGGAATTCCTACCATGACTGCAAGGGCTGTGGCCATAATCATCAGAGAAAGGGTTTCCATACCCTCTTCCCAAAGACCGATGGCACCGAGTAAAAAGAGCAGAACACCCATGCCTGCGGAGAAAGCAAGACGACGACTAGCCAAGTAGGCGAGCACCATTACGACAAGAATGACACTCCACCAAGGTGCGACGCGTAAAACTTGCTCAATCCAGATCAAGGCTTTAAGAAAGGGCTGAGACATCGCAGTGAGTGCGTCTGCATATTTGATGACTAGTTCATCAACAAAGCCGTCAATTGATCGTCTCGCATCGCGAGCTGAAAATATTTCGGGAAACATAGGATTAATTTTTCAAAGTAATAAATAAAAAGAATTTAATTTTTATTAAGCATTAATTTAAATTGCTGACAGCGCTTGCTTAACACGCGTAGCAACATCTTCAGGTACCCATTCGATCCAGACCTCAGGGTACTCGTTGAGAAACCAGATAGCGGCATCCATCGATTCACTACCACTGTCTTCCATCTCGGCCAAGGTAGCGCCGATGATGTCGAGGGGCATGTGATTACTATCGAAGAAAGCTTTTAATTGAGGAGCATCCTCAGCAAACTGTTTATTTAGAGCGACAAAGACCGGATTCGTCGGATAGGCTGAGGCTTGTGGATTGTCACAATCGACATCAGTCAGACAACGGTGCTTTTCTGCGTCATATTCTGGTAGTTCTAATTCCACTAAATCTAATAATCCAACCAGAGGTGTTGGATGCCAGTAGTAAAAGACAATATTATTTTTACGACGATACTCTGACATGATGGTGGCTTTTTGGGCTGCTGCCGTACCCGGTTGGTAATGAGTAAAGCTGTCGTCAAGTCCTAAGGCCTTAAAGAGGTTTAGGCTGACGATTTCGCAGTTCCAACCTGCTGGACAACCATAAAAACGT
Source organism: Alcaligenaceae bacterium (assembly GCA_012518515.1). Classification (GTDB taxonomy): domain Bacteria; phylum Pseudomonadota; class Gammaproteobacteria; order Burkholderiales; family Burkholderiaceae_B; genus Oligella. Next base: position 530 of record JAAYRZ010000160.1, on the reverse strand, counting down.
CCTTTGTTAGGTTCTTCCGGATCTTGAAAGGCTTCTTTAAACTTAGGTAGATCGGAAGCTGCTTTTAATTCTGGGAAGCGTTCTTGGGTGTACTTTGGAATAAACCAAGACTCATATCCTACGTATAAATCGCCTGATTTAATGATGCGTCCGCGCTCCAGAGCATCGTCCCAGAGTGTGCCGAGGCTGTTTAACCAGATTTCACTATTGACGTCCAAATCACCACGTTCGAGTGCAGCTAGTGCAGGAAGCGTCTCAGTAGGAAGTACATCAGTTTGGCAGCCATAGCCATTTTCCAGAATGAAACGCTGTACATCACTAATGATTAAATTACTTTCCCAGCTCATTCCGCCGAAGTTAATCGTCCTGTCTATCTCACAAACAGGTTCAGCGGCATTCGCAGTGCTTACAGCACCAAGTAATAAAGCGGTGCTTGTGATGATGGTATTGAGTAGTTTTTTAGCGGATAACATAGTAAATTTTCCGGTGTTAGATAAAGCAGTCATAACTGGTGTTTAAGTACAGCAGTA
>JAAYRZ010000159.1 GCA_012518515.1 Alcaligenaceae bacterium | reverse complement strand
TTATGGTGATGAGCTGATTAGAGAGTAAGCACTTAATATGTCATATTTAGAATTTTTTTAATCCTCTAACAAGAAAAATCGTATGCTTCAATATATTCTGCAATTGCTTATTTGGGTAGCTGATAAGGTGTGGCCAGTTCCAATAGTAATTATTGGATGTTATATCGCCTGGCATGTAGTGCGAGTGGTTACTTATCGCTTAGTACCGAGTATTAGACAGCGCAGAAGTGGTAGGGCTATTCCGCTTTTGATTGATGTGCTGAACCCTTTTTGGTGGATCATTCCACTCATTATTAGCTTTATTTTAACCTTAGTCACTTTATCGGCAGCAGAGAATGCGGTGGTGTGGTCAGTTAATAAGCTAGGTCATCAGACTCAGGCGGAGGTGATTAGCCGTGAGGTAGCCGATGTTGAGGTTAATTACAAAAAAACCTATAAGCTGACCTTGAATTATGAAACAGAGGACGGGCGGATGATAGAAGCGAGTTATTTATCTTCCAGCTACCCCTATTATCCTATACGTGATACTTATCGTCTTCCTTTCGCAGGGGAGATGGTGGATATTAAGTATTTGCCTTATCGACCGTCGGTGTTCATTATTCTGCAAGACTGACTTAGGTTTAAAATTTTAAATGCAAAGTCAGTCCGTAGCATACACTCTCAACAAAACATATCTCCCTAAAGCCACTAAAACCTCTGCATTTTTGATAGACTAAGCATTAATAAAAAGACTTTCCCAATCCCTCTATTTTCCGGAGATTTTATGGCTATCCACGAAGTAAAGCACCCTTTAGTTCAGCATAAACTTGGTTTGATGCGTGAAATTAATTTAAGTACCAAGAGTTTTCGTGAGTTAGCCGAAGAAGTGACTATGCTTCTTACTTATGAAGCGACTAAAGACTTTGCTTTAGAAGATACTGAGGTGCAGGGTTGGAATGCTCCAGTTAAGGTTAAGAAAATTAGCGGTAAAAAAGTGACTGTCGTGCCTATTTTACGTGCGGGTATTGGTATGCTGGATGGGGTGTTGACTCTGATTCCTAGCGCCAAGGTGAGTGCGGTAGGTATTGCTCGTGACGAAAAGACATTTGAAGCGGCGACTTATCTTAAAAAATTAGTCGACGACTTAGATCAGCGCTTAGCGATTATTATTGACCCTATGCTGGCGACTGGTGGTTCGATGGTGGCGACGATTGATATGTTGAAGCAGGCAGGTTGTAAAGAAATTCGTGCGCTGGTTTTAACAGCGGCCCCTGCGGGTGTTGAAGCTGTCCTTTCTAAGCACCCTGATGTGCAAATTTATACGGCTTCAGTTGATGAGGGTTTAGATAAAAATAATTATATCTTGCCTGGTTTGGGCGATGCCGGAGACCGTATTTTTGGAACTCGCCAAAAGGATTAATTACTATTCTTCGAGCTTGTCAGAAGATATTTCCAAGGGTAATAAATTCACTAACTACTTGATAAGTTAACTAATTCTGCGTTAAAAATAGAGTTATAGTCATTTACATTAAACTTCTAAGGAGAGTAGAAATGACCAATAAGCAAGACGTAAAAGAAACTGTTGAAGATATCAAAGACACAGTTAAGCAAACTGAAGAAGAGTTATTAGCTAATTTGCAAAGTGCGATTAAAGACGCAGAGAAGATTCTTGGTCAAGCTAAAAGAGCTAATGAAGACAAAGCCAAAGAGCTACGTCAGCAGGCTCGTGAAACCTTAGAAGCTGCATATGGTAGTCTTGAGGGAGCTAAGGATAACCTTCTTGGTCAGGGTAAGGAGTTAGTTGATCAGGGTTATGAGTGGGCCGAGGATCAGTATCGCCAAGGCAAGCGTGCAGCTCGCCAATTTTATCAGCAAGGTCAGGACTATGCCGATGAGATGTACGATCATGCCATCGAGTTTAAAGACGATATGGTAGATTGTGGTCAGCACTTTGTTGATGAGGCAGATGAGTACGTTCATCGTAATCCTTGGACAACCATTGGTATAGCAAGTGTTGCTGCTTTATTATTAGGTGTGATCATTGGCCGCCGCTAATCTTCTTGTAGGGATTCAGCAAAACGACTGAAATAAGATAATTAGATTTCCGTAGATAGCTAAAAAGGCGCTAGTGGTATGTCTAGATGATTGCTAGATAGACTTAGCGCCTTTTTAGTGTTTTAACAAGAGTTAATGCTTATGTCTTTAGGTCAAAATTCAAAAGAATTATTCAGTACCGTGACGGCTATGCTTGGCAACAGAGCGGAGTTATTTGGGCTTGAGTTTGCTGAAGAGCGTCAGCGTCTATTTAGCGCTGTTGTGTATGGAGTCACTGCGGCTATTTTAGCTATTTTCTTTCTCTTGGGCTTATCCTTTCTTGCATTGATGCTGCTCTGGGATAGTCCTTATCGATATGCTGTTGTGGGTGGGGTGACTATTTTATATGGCGTATTAGCATTGCTTTGTGTGAATAAAGTCAAAACTTTGTTTGCTGAAAATATGCCTTTTGCTAGTACTATTCAGGTGTTTAAAGATGATGCCGCAAAGATTAAGGGTGAGCTAGTTTCAGAACCTCCATTTGGTCATAAGTCTCAAGCGAGTCCTGATCAAGACAGTAGTAAGGAGCTTTGATGATGTCCAAGTATCCTCTTTCTAAATCTCACGACGATAGGACTAAGCGCAAGGCATTGTTAGTGGCCAAAATCTATGCTGAGCGTGAGTTAATTAGTCTTCAAGCACAGAGAGTTATTCATGACGTGAAGCCATCAACGATTAAAGATAATCTAGTTGATAGTGCCATTGATAAGTTATCGGTGAGTAAAACCTCACGTCATCTTTTTCATTATATCGATCGACACCCAACAGTGAGTTGGGTAGTGGCCCAACTCTTGACGCAAAGCGTTAAGAGAACGCGGTCTACAATGTGGAAGCCTTTGGTGCTTGGTGCTGCTTCTTGGTTTGTAAAAAGTAGGACTAGAGCAAAGCGTAGGGCAGAGGCGCGTGATAAGCCATTACCGGGGCCGCGTATTAGAGCACAATCTAAACCAATTAGGTTTATTGATGATGAGCCTAGCGGTGTAGCGTCATCATCACGGCAGCGAGGGCGTAAACAGCCAAAGCGCCGGGTTTTGCGTCGTGGTAGGTAAGTAGTAAATCAAGTAAGCCAAATGATAAAGGCCGCTAGTTTTGAACTAGCGGCCTTTATCATTTAATCAGTTGAAAGCTACTTTGAAAGCGTTTAACTAATGACCTCGATCTGTGCTTCACGCTTAGGCTCGTCTGGCAAGATACGGGCAATTAGGGCGTTATCTTTACCTGCCATGCCAGGAATCCGTACGAAAATACCGCTACCAGCAGCTACTTCAGTAGGTTCGCCGTTGCGTAGCATTTGTTCTAGACGGACAGTTTGATTGCCGCTCGGATGGATGATTTCAATGTCGTCGCCCACTCGGAAGTGGTTCTTGACGTCAACTAGGGCCCAGCCGTTTTCATCAATCTCAGTGACTTGGCCGACATACTGGCTTCGCTTAGAGGTCGAGTGCCCACTGAGGTAGTTCTGATAATCTTGTGTCTGGTGTCGCTCTAGGAATCCACTGGTGTAACCACGGTTTGCTAAGCCCTCGAGATCTGCTAATAGACTGTAGTCAAAAGGCTTGCCGGCAATGGCGTCATCAATGGCGCGTCTATAAGTCTGAGCCGTGCGGGCGACATAGTAAACCGACTTAGTACGGCCCTCAATTTTTAGGGAGTCAACACCAATTTCAGCTAGCTTACCAATGGTCTCAATAGCACGTAGATCTTTGGAGTTCATGATGTAGGTGCCGTTCTCATCTTCCATGATTGGCATAAAAGAGCCGGGACGATTAGTCTCTTCGATAAAATAAACTTTATCTGCGAGAGGGTGGCGTTTTTGACCATTAATTCCTTCAAAATGACTGTCAGCTTCTTCCTTGGCCTGCTCAAAATTAAAGCCATCTAGTGGTATGGGAGCTGGCTCTCCTGTGTGGTCTTTATCAGAATCATAAACCGTATAGTTCCAACGACAGGCATTGGTGCAGGTGCCTTGATTCGGGTCACGGTGGTTAAAGTAACCGGATAATAAGCAGCGACCAGAGTATGCGATACAGAGTGCGCCGTGAACAAAAACTTCAAGTTCCATGTCCGGTACTTCCTGGCGGATTTCGGCAATTTCTTTGATCGATAACTCACGTGACAAAATAATCCGTTCAACACCAACGTTTTGCCAAAAACGTACACCCCAATAGTTGGTGGTGTTGGCTTGTACCGACAAGTGTACTGGCATCTCTGGCCAACGCTCGCGTACCGTCATGATTAAGCCCGGGTCTGCCATAATTAAGGCATCCGGCTTCATGGCGATAAGTGGTTCCATATCACTGATGAAGGTTTTTAATTTGCTGTTGTGAGGTAAGGTATTTACCGTCAGGTAAAACTTTTTACCACGCTGGTGAGCTTCAGTAATGGCTTGCTCTAATACAGCCAGCTTAGCGAACTCGTTATTGCGTACGCGTAAAGAGTAACGCGGGCTACCAGCGTAAACGGCATCAGCGCCAAAGTCATAGGCGGTGCGCATACGCTCTAAACCGCCAGCGGGTAATAATAATTCAGGTGCTTTCATGTGCTTTAAATCGTCGCTTCTTGGGTGACAAACTATCTAGTTGTTATTAATCTTTTTTGGACAAAGCATAAAAGCGCTTTGTTCCTAAGGGGATTATTTAGGAGTTAAGCGCTATATTTTAATTTATGCTAGCGGTACTTGTAAGCTAAGGCCTTGTTTTTAATAAAAATATTTAAAATCCAAGTTGCTGCCAAAGCTCGTCGACTCGAGTTTTTACATCTTGGTCCATGGTGATGGGGATACCCCACTCTCTATCGGTCTCACCCGGCCACTTGTTAGTTGCGTCCATCCCCATTTTACCCCCAAGACCCGATACGGGGGAGGCAAAGTCCAGATAATCAATAGGGGTATTTTCTACTAATAAGGTATCACGGGCTGGATCCATGCGTGTCGTCATGGCCCAAATGACTTCCTTCCAGTCACGAGTATCTACGTCTTCATCAACTATAACGATAAATTTGGTATACATGAATTGACGTAAAATACTCCAAACACCAAACATGACGCGTTTAGCATGACCTGCATACTGCTTGCGGATGGAGACCACTGCCATACGATAACTACAACCCTCGGGTGGGAGGTAGAAATCGACGATTTCAGGTAGTTGCTTACGTAGTAAAGGCACGAAGACCTCATTTAAAGCAACACCCAAAACAGCCGGTTCATCTGGTGGTTTACCAGTGTAGGTACTGTGGTATATAGGCTCTTTACGCATAGTGATGCGCTCAACGGTAAAGACAGGGAACCAGTCTTGTTCGTTGTAATAGCCTGTATGGTCCCCATAAGGTCCTTCTAAGGCCACCTCGTATTCGGATAAAAAACCGCCTGGAATAGGGGGCATGTCATCAGTTAATTCGGGTGTAATGGCATCAGGGTGGTTGCGTGGCAGAATATGTCCTTCGAGGATGATTTCTGCCCCAGCAGGTACATGTAAGTCATTACCGATGGATTTGATTAGCTCGGTTCGTGAGCCTCTCAGTAAACCAGCAAACTGGTATTCTGACAAGCTATCTGGGACCGGGGTAACGGCACCTAAAATGGTTGCTGGGTCAGCACCTAAGGCAACACTGATTGGAAAGGGCTTGCCGGGGTTGGCTAAAGCATGATCTCTGAAGTCTAAGGCACCACCACGGTGTGAGAGCCAACGCATGATTAATTTGTTAGGGCCGAGTAATTGCTGTCGGTAAATCCCTAGGTTCTGACGCTTGGCATTAGGGCCTTTGGTAATCACCAGTCCCCAGGTAATCAAGGGGGCGATATCACCTGGCCAGCAAGTTTGCACAGGGATCTGGTTTAAGTCAACCTGTTCTCCTTCTAATACGACTTCCTGACAAGGAGCAGAGCGTTGGATTTTCGGTGCCATGTCCCAGAGAGCGGATTTAAGCATGGAAACCTTTGAAAAGGCATCCTTGAGGCCACGGGGTGGCTGAGGTTCACGAAGCTCAGCTAGTAACTCACCCACTTCTCGTAGTGCTGAGGTGTTCTCTGCACCCATGCCCCAAGCAACTCGCTCGGGTGTACCAAATAAATTAGTGAGTACGGGCATAGACGCTGTTTGACCGTTGTGTTCCGCCTGATTAAATAGTAGGGCAGGGCCTTCAGCTCTAAGCACCCGATCACTCAGTTCGGTCATCTCCAAATGTGTAGAGACTGCCACGTCTGTGGTCGTTAATTGTCCACGTTGTTCTAATTGCTTTAGAAAATCTCTGAGATCTTTATATTTCACCTAAAAAATCCTCTAGTCGTTGAACTGCTACTTTTAATTGATCAATCCCTGTTGCATAGGATAGGCGTAGCATTTTTTTAGCATAAGCGGGACCAAAATCTAGACCGGGTACAGTGGCAACGCCTGCTTTTTCCAGTAATTGATTAGCGAAGTCTACGCTATCGTCGCTGTATTTGCTGATATCGCAATAAATATAAAATGCCCCATCCGGTTTGACCGGTACATCAAGTCCTAGACGCTCAAGTTCTGGTAATAAATAGTCGCGCCTTTCTTTAAAGGCAGCGCGTCTTTTGTCATACAGTGCGATCGACTCTGGCGCAAAGCAAGAAATGGCTGCATGTTGAGACAGGGTTGGTGCGCAAATGGTCAAACTGCTGGAAATCTTCTCAAAAGCAGGTACCAAGTATTCGGGTGCAATAATCCACCCTAGGCGCCAGCCGGTCATATTAAAATATTTGGAAAAACTATTGATGACAATAATATCTGGATCCAGTGCTAGTCCGGATTTAGCTTGACCGTCATAACTTAAGCCTAGATAAATTTCATCTAAAATAACAAAACCACCGAGTGACTTAACTACGGCACAGATTTTAGTAAGTTCCTCTTCGGTGATGCTAGTACCCGTCGGATTGCTAGGAGAGGCGATTAGCACTGCACGAGTTTTGGGACCCCAATTGGCTTTAATTTTCTCTGCTGATAACTGGAAGCGTTCCTCTGGTGTGCAGGGAATCAATTTTGTACTGGCTCCGGCAGTCAGAATAAAGTTAAAGTTTGCTGGGTAGTACGGATCCGGCATCAGTACTTCATCACCGGGGTTTAGCATGGTTTGACATGCTAGTAACAAGCCTCCCGAGGCACCTGTAGTGACAATGACCTGATTGTGGTTAATCTTCGTGCCGAACTGCTCATTATAATAGTCGGCAATGCACAAACGTAATGGCTCAAGGCCAAGCGTTGGGCTATAGCCACTGAGTCCGCTTTGTGACGCCTTAACTAGGGTTTCGCAGACTAGGGGAGGAGCAGTGAAATCGGGTTCACCAATACTTAAACTGACAATATCGCGTCCGGATTCGCGTAGCAATTGTGCTTTTTTTGCAAATTCTACTGCATGAAAAGTTACGGACTCCATAACGCGATTAGCGGGTTTCAACATGTTAATATGCCTGATAGAAAAAAAGATATATCTGAGTTATTTACAGTATGACATTTTTATTAAGAAAGCAAAAAAGCATTATACTTCTTAGGCTCCTTGCTTTGCTCTTCGAGTAGTACTGTTAACGATTTGAGTGTCAACATACATGGATCGGCGTTCCTTTTTAAATTTCAAAAAAAACTCATCAAATGAACCATGGGACAAGTTTTGTACCAGGTTGCGTCGTTTTGCCTCTGGGCAGTGGGAGACTTTAGCGGATAGTGAAGATGGTTATCCACAGGCTCGATTGCAACTAGAGCGTGAACTTGAATTTGAGCATGCTAGAGCTTTAGCTCAAGAATATGACATTGCTTTGGTGCTTGATGGTACCTTGCCTGTTGGTCGATTGACCGGGCGCGCAGGCTTATGGTTAAAGCATTCGCCTGAGTTAGGTGGGGTTGATTATTTTAGTGATGAAGCTTGTTTGGCGCAAGCAGGCACCTTAGTGGGTACCTTGTTGGAGCAAGGTTATGAGCAGTTTGTCGGGGTGCCGCCACATCTGAGTTTAGCTCAGTGGTTTGCTGATCCACAATATCATGATGTCCGGCCTGGCCTGAGTTTCTTGTCAGGAGTTGAGCGTATTCAAGTGCTTTTTGCTAATGGCGATGCCGCAGTAATTGGCGGTTTTGGTGTTAATGATACTTCACCATTAAGCATTCCTTTGTTACATAAGTCCATTCCACGACTCTTTGAATTATTACAAAAGCCTGTGATTCAGGAAGCTTTGAGTGCAGATAGTTGGTCCTATGCTTATCGTTTTGAAGCGCTGCACAAAAAGCTAGTTGATGCCAATATTGCGAGAGTTTTTCAAGGACATCGGGGTAGTTTGGTGTGGGTACAGTCGTTAGTTATCAGAAAAATTCCTGCCACTAAGCGCCATTTGTTAAGTACTGAGCAATGGAGTGAACTGTATGATTCAGGCGAATGCGGTGGCATGGAGGATAGCGAAATTAAGGGTTCATTTGATCCGATGGGACGATATCCATACTTAGACGAGCTGTTTAGGCCTTTTTAGCTGTAATCAGCCGCAGAATAAGTTAGTATAAGTAGAAATTAATTTAATCGCCTATGGCTCACTGTGTAGGCGGTTGAGAGACAAATATTATTACATCAGCACTCAGCAATCAAAAGGGTTTTTAAAGGAAAGTTAATGAACGAGAATTTGCGTGAAGCAGCCTTGCATTACCATCGTCAGGGTAAACCGGGAAAAATTTCGGTTGAAGCAACTAAAAAGTTAGCTAACCAGCGAGATTTGGCGTTAGCCTATTCGCCTGGTGTCGCAGCGGCTTGTGAAGAGATCGTCAAGGATTCGGCTAATGCCAGTTTATATACGGCGCGCTCTAACTTAGTGGGTGTTATCACTAACGGTACAGCCGTTTTAGGCTTAGGTGATATTGGGGCACTCGCTTCTAAGCCAGTGATGGAAGGAAAGTCAGTACTCTTTAAAACCTTTGCCGGGATTGATTGTTTTGATATTGAGATTAATGAAAAGGATCCCGAAAAGCTAATAGAAATTATTGCTGGTTTAGAGCCGACTTTTGGCGGAATTAACTTAGAGGACATCAAAGCGCCCGAGTGTTTTATCGTCGAGAAGAAACTACGCGAACGTATGCGTATCCCTGTGTTTCATGACGATCAGCATGGTACCGCTATTTGTGTGGCAGCAGCTTTTATTAACGGCTTGAATGTTGTTGACAAGAATATTAAAGAGGTAAAGCTAGTTGTTTCAGGCGCTGGCGCTGCAGCTCTTGCTTGTTTAGATTTGCTAGAAGACCTTGGTTTACCTTTAGAAAATATCTGGGTTAGCGATATTGAAGGTGTTGTTTATCAGGGACGTACTTTGCTGATGGATGAGAAGAAATCTCGTTACGCTCAAGACACCTCTCTCAGAACTTTGGACCAGATTATTGATGGGGCTGACGTTTTCTTAGGTTTGTCCGCTGGTGGTGTTTTAAAACAAGAGATGGTCAAGAAAATGGCCGAAAAACCATTAATTTTGGCACTTGCTAACCCAGAGCCAGAAATTCTTCCTGAGTTAGCTAAGGAAGTGCGTCCTGATGCGGTATTGGCTACAGGTCGTTCTGACTACCCGAATCAGGTCAATAACGTACTTTGTTTCCCTTACATTTTCCGTGGGGCGCTAGATGTTGGTGCAATCGGTATTACTCGTAACATGGAAATTGCATGTGTTCATGCGATTTGTGATTTGGCCAAAGAAGAGCAGAATGAGCGTGTAGCAGCAGCTTATGACAGCACAGAGATTTCTTTTGGTCCGCAGTATTTGATTCCTAAGCCACTTGATCCACGTCTAATTACACGCATTGCACCTGCCGTTGCTAAAGCGGCAATGGAGGATGGCGTAGCCTCGCGTCCAATCGAGGATTTTGAAGAGTATATTAGTAGCTTAAAAGAGTTCGTATATCATTCAGGTGCCTTTATGCGACCATTGTTCGCTATGGCCAGAGAGTTTAATATCGAGCAAGATAAAAAATCTCGTATTGTCTTTACTGAGGGTGAGGATGAGCGTATTTTGCGTGCTGTGCAGGTACTTATTGATGAAAAGATTTGCGCGCCGATTTTAGTTGGTCGTCCGGACGTTCTAGCTGAGCGCATCAAGCGTTACGGTTTACGTATTGACTTAGATAAAGATGTTGAAGTGGTTAACCCTGAGATGGATGAGCGCTACAAGCGTTACTGGCAGGCCTATTGGGAGATGCGTAAACGTCTAGGGGTGAGTAAAGATTTAGCCCGTGTAGAAATGCGTCGACGCATGACCTTAATCGGTGCTATGCTTATGCACTTTGGTGAAGCTGATGGCATGATTTGCGGTACCGCAGGTAACTACGCTGGTCACTTGCAGTGGATTGATCAGGTGCTAGGTAAGGATGATGGAATCAGTACTTATGCTGGTCTAAGCTTGTTAATTCTACCTGAGCGTATGATTGCTATTGCCGATACACACGTAAATCCTGATCCTAGTGCTGAGGAAATTGCCGAGATTACTCTCATGGCCTCTGAGGAGCTAAGACATATGAAAATCAAGCCTAAAGTGGCTTTATTGTCTTCCTCTGACTATGGTACGGATTATCCCATGTCTGGTGAGAAAATGCGTCAGGCATTGGAAATCATTCGTGAGCGTGATCCTGAGCTGGAAATTGATGGTGAGATGCACGGTGATATGGCTCTGGATGAGCGGTTACGTCTGGATCGTATGCCGGACTCCCCATTAACTGGTAGTGCAAATCTAGTCATTTGCCCTGATATGCAAAGTGGTAATATTGCATATAATTTATTGAAGTCTTCAGTCGGTAGTAATGTGTCAATTGGTCCTTTCCTTTTAGGATGTAAAAAACCAGTCCATATTTTGACCTCTAGTGCCACTGTAAGAAGAATTATTAACATGACGGTCTTAGCAGTAGTTGATGCAAATACACGCTAGTCAAAAGGCATTTCGCCGCTAGGTCGTTTTTAAATTTAAATATCTCAGTAATTGCTTGTTTGAGGAGATGAGATGGTCAAACAAAAGGCGACAAGCTTAGAGCAAGTCTTTGATGTAAGCGGCGAAATTCCTGCGACTCTTGCTATTGTGGAAGCAGTCAGGGAGTCTGCTGCTTCCAATGGCATTGTTTTTTTTGAAGTAAATTGTGATAAAGCTCGCAATATTTCTGCGGTATTACGGGCGATTTCTAAGGCAGTAGATTATCCTTCTTTTTTTGGTTCAGATACAGAGGCTTTGCTTGATTGTCTCAATGAGACCGTATCTGATCAAAAAAAGGGGATGGTGCTGTGGCTTAATCAATTGCACTCGGCTGATGAGGCGCTTAGAGATTTTGCTAAGCAGCTAGATGGCATCTTAGTAGACGTCAGTCAATTTGCTGAAAGCAAAGGGCGTTATTTTGGTTATTTTATCGAGCATACGGGGCCACACGAGGCGCCGGAGCCGGGTAAGGCACCAACGCGTTACGGTGAAATTTCTGGTGACTAGGTTCTAATCAATCCTTTAAGTCGATTTAGTTCCAATCAAATAATGTTAAACAAGCAGCGGCCAGAGCAATGGCCGCTGTTTCTGTTCTAAAAACCCGCTCTCCCCAAATTACTTTTTGTAGCTGTGTCTTCTGCTGAGTTGTAGCATACTCTTCAAATAAATTGAGTTCATTATCTGACCATCCGCCCTCTGGGCCAATCACTAGGCAAATGTCTGGTAGTGCACTCTGAGCTGTCTCATTAATATAGTCTTTTAAATAATCAGTAAGTTTAGCACCGTTTTCATGGTGGCAAACTAGGATTAAATCGTGCTGCTGTTGTTCTAAAAATTGCTTTATCGTGCTTAGGTTTTTAACTTCCAAGGGGATGTTACGGCCGCATTGTTCTGCTGAGCTGTTAGCTATGGCTTGCCAACGTTGGAGGCGTTTTTCTAGGCGTGTGCCACTCAACTGAAGAATAGACCGTTCAGCCTTGATGGGCTGTATTGCGCAGAGCCCTAACTCACTGTTTTTCTCGATGATCCAATCCATCTTGTCGCCACTGGGTAGTGCTTGAGCAATGCTGATTTTACCTTGAGGAAGGCGATTGGCATCTGAAAAAGCACCAATTTTAGCCATGGCAATGCCATCATCAAAGTAAAGTTCAGCCTCAAATTCGCCGCCTTGGCCAGTAAATAAAGTAATCATGTCCCCATCACGCAGACGCAAACTGCGGCCTGCATGATTGGCAATTTCACGGGGCAATTTAATCAGTTGACCGGTAGCCAAGGAACTGGGGTAGAAAAAGCGTGGTGAGGACATAAAGCTCCAAGCAGTAATCTATAAATGATAGAATTATAAGTCAATTAAAGAACGAAATTTCTGATTTAGGATGGATATGAACTCTTCCTCAGGTATTCAACTGACGGACTTAGCAAACGCTATTCGCGCTCTTTCAATGGACGCTGTTCAACAGGCCAAATCCGGACACCCCGGTGCCCCTATGGGTATGGCAGAGATTGCTGTGGCACTCTGGACACGTCATCTTAATCACAACCCTAAGAATCCGCTCTGGCCTAATCGTGATCGCTTTGTTTTATCAAACGGTCATGGTTCTATGCTAATTTACTCTTTGCTGCACTTGAGTGGCTACGATTTACCAATTGAGGAAATTAAAAACTTCCGCCAATTGCATTCCAAAACTCCTGGTCACCCAGAGAACTTTGTGACGGCTGGTATTGAGACCACGACTGGCCCTTTGGGTCAGGGATTGGCTAATGCCGTTGGTTTTGCTTTAGCAGAGCAGCTTTTGGCTAAGGAGTTTAATCGTCCTGAGCATGAGATTGTTGACCACAATACGTATGTGTTTATTGGTGATGGTTGTCTCATGGAGGGTATTTCACATGAGGCTTGCTCTTTAGCCGGTACCCTTAAGCTTAATAAGCTTATCGTTATGTATGACGATAATGGCATTTCGATTGATGGTGAGGTTCAGCCTTGGTTCGCTGATGATACTGCTAAACGCTTTGAAAGCTATGGTTGGCAGGTGATTCCTCAGGTTGATGGTCATGATATCGAGGCCGTTAATGCAGCGATTGAACAGGCTAAAGCGTGGAGCACAGAAGCAGACCGTGGTCCTACCTTGATTTGTTGTCAGACAGTGATTGGCCAGGGCTCGCCACATATGGCTGGAACAGCCAAGGTTCATGGGGCGCCTTTAGGTGCAGACGAGATTCAGGCCACGCGCGAGGCGATTGGCTGGGATGCAGAGCCTTTTGTGATTCCTCAAGAGATAAAATCAGCTTGGGATCAGTGCGCGTCAGGTGAGCAGTGTGAGTCCGAGTGGACGCAGCGTTTTGCTGCTTATGCTGCTGCTTATCCAGAGTTAGCGGCTGAATTTGAGCGTCGCATGAAGGGTGATTTACCACAGGATTTTGCCGAGCAGTTTGAGCAGTTCCTAAGCGACACGGTACAAAAAGGTGAAACTGTCGCTACTCGTAAGGCTTCACAGTTTGTGATTCAGTCTTTACAAGCGATCTTACCCGAGATGCTAGGTGGCTCAGCAGACCTAACTGGTTCCAACTTTACTGATTGGCCGGGTGTAGTGCCGGTTCGTGCTGGTCAGGATAGTCCTGCCGGTCGCCACATTAATTACGGCGTACGTGAGTTTGGTATGGCGGCAGTGATGAATGGTCTAGCTTTACATGGCGGTTACTTGCCTTTTGGTGGTACGTTCCTGACCTTCTCTGATTATTCGCGTAATGCCATTCGTATGGCTGCGTTGATGAAGCAGCGTGTTGTGCATATTTTTACACATGACTCTATCGGTCTGGGCGAGGATGGGCCTACTCACCAATCTATCGAGCATGCTAGCAGTTTACGCTTGATCCCTAATCTTGATGTCTGGCGTCCTTGCGATACAGTGGAAACCGCAGTGGCTTGGCGTTCCGCAGTGGAGCGCCCAGTAACTGTGGGTAATCACGTGCAGCAGGGTGGACCTAGTGCTTTATTATTGTCTCGTCAGAACTTGGCCTTTATGCCAAGAGATGCAGAGACGGTAGCGCAGATTGCCCAGGGTGGTTATGTGTTGAGTGATATGGTTAATGCTCAGGCCGTTATCGTGGCTACTGGTTCAGAGGTAGAGATTGCCAAACAAGCTCAAGATAAACTAGCTGAGGAAGGTATTGCGGTTCGTGTTGTGTCCATGCCTTCTACTAATGTTTTTGATCGCCAGTCTAGGGATTATCGTGATAGCGTCTTACCAAGCAGTTTACCGACAGTGGCTGTTGAAGCAGGTAGTTCTGATCTTTGGTACAAATACGTTGGTCGCGATGGTGCGGTGGTAGGAATTGATACCTATGGTGCATCCGCTCCAGCTGGCGAGTTATTTGAATATTTTGGCTTAACTGCTGAAAAAGTAGTTGAAGCTGTTAAAAGTCTTTTACAAGGAGAATAATTAAAATGACTATTCGTGTTGCTATTACTGGTTTTGGTCGTATTGGTCGTAATGTTTTACGAGCTCATTACGAAAATAACAAAAAGCATGATATTGAAATTGTTGCGATTAATATGTCCGGTGATTTTGAGACTAATGCTCATTTATTAAAATACGACACTACTCATGGTCGTTTTAATGCGGATGTACAGTTAGATGGCGATCATTTTGTGATTAATGGTGATCGTATCCGTTTGTTTGCTACTCGTGATCCTAAGGAATTACCTTGGGGTGAGTTAAATGTAGATGTAGTTTTAGAGTGTACCGGTGCCTTTACTAGCAAGGAAAAGGCTAAGGTGCATCTGGAATCTGGTGCTAAGAAGGTGATTATCTCAGCTCCTGGTGGTGCTGATGTGGACGCTACGGTTGTTTATGGTGTTAATCAGGATGTTTTGAAAGCAGAGCATACCGTCATTTCAGCGGCTTCATGCACAACTAACTGCTTAGCCCCTTTAGTCAAGCCATTGCATGAAGCGATTGGTATTGAAAACGGTTTGATGACAACTATTCATGCCTATACTAATGATCAGGTATTGCTAGATGTGCGTCATAATGATCTACGTCGCGCCCGTTCTGCTTCAATGAACTTAATTCCAACCAAAACTGGTGCTGCCAAAGCATTAGGATTAGTTTTACCTGAGTTAAACGGCAAGTTAGATGGCTACGCAGTACGTGTACCAACAATTAACGTGTCGATGGTTGATTTGTCCTTTATTGCTAAACGAGATACTACTGTTGAAGAGATTAATCAGATCTTGAAGACAGCATCTGAAGGTGAGCTCAAAGGCGTTTTAGGCTTTAATGATGCCCAGTTAGTTTCTACTGACTTTAATCATAGCAATGAGTCAAGCACTTATGATTCGACCTTGACTAAGGTATCAGGCCGTTTGGTCAAGGTATCAGCTTGGTATGATAACGAGTGGGGTTTCTCACAGCGTATGCTCGACAATACAGTAGCTCTGATGAACGCTAAGTAATCAGCTTAGGGTCTTGTTCAGAATTAAAAAATAATTATTAAAAGGCGGCATTTCAAGAGTTGATTGAGTGCCGCTTCTCTTTGCTTGAAAGTTAAAATTAAGCTTAGGACTATTGGAGCTTTTTGATGTTTAAAATTAAAACACTTTCTTCTTTAGCTGAACGTGGTGATTTAGAAAATAAGCGTGTTTTTATTCGTGCTGATTTAAATGTACCTTTTAATACCCAAGGTGAAATTACTGAGGATACGCGTATTCGTGCTTCTATTCCAGGGATTAAATTAGCGCTTGACGGTGGTGCTGCCGTGATGGTCAGCTCGCATTTAGGGCGTCCCACCGAAGGCGCTGAATTACAACAAGAAGATAGCCTAGCACCTGTAGCTCAGCATTTGAGCAAGTTGTTGGCTCAAGATGTGCAACTGGTGCAAAACTGGGTTGATGGTGTCGAGGTTAGTCCAGGACAGGTGGTCGTTTTAGAAAATTGTCGAGTTAATGTCGGTGAGAAAAGCAATTGCGATCAGTTATCACAGAAAATGGCTAAACTCTGCGATGTCTATGTTAATGACGCTTTCGGAACTGCGCATCGTGCACAAGCCTCTACTCATGGCATTGCTAAATACGCAGCGGTAGCTTGTGCCGGACCCTTATTAGAAGCTGAGTTGACGGCCTTAAGTGTTGCATTAGAAAACCCAAAGCGACCTTTAGTTGCTATTGTCGGTGGCTCTAAGGTGTCAACAAAGTTATCTGTTCTAGAAACTTTATCAGATAAAGTAGATCAGCTTATTGTTGGAGGAGGTATTGCTAACACTTTTATGCTGGCTGAAGGTTTAGCGATTGGTAAGTCCTTAGCTGAGCCAGAGCAATTAGGACAAACCGAGTCAGTCATGCAAAAAATGCGTGCTCGTGGTGCTGAGGTGCCAATTCCTCAGGATGTCGTGGTTGGTAAGGCATTTGATGCTAATACACCTGCCGAGACTAAAGCCGCAGCTGATGTCGCTGAAGATGATATGATTTTTGATATTGGCCCTAAAACAGCAGCTACTTTAACAGGGCTTTTGAAAAATGCCGGTACCATTGTCTGGAATGGTCCAGTGGGTGTTTTTGAGTTTGATGCTTTTGCTAATGGTACAAAAGCACTTTCTAATGCCATTGCTGAAAGTGATGCTTTCTCAATTGCTGGTGGTGGTGATACCTTAGCTGCTATTGCTAAGTTCGGTATTGCTGATAAGGTCAGTTATATATCTACAGGTGGCGGTGCTTTTCTTGAGTTTTTAGAAGGTAAGAAGCTACCGGCTTTAGATATTCTAGAGCAACGTTACGAAGACTAGTTTTAGCTAAAACTTGTTTTTTAAACTTAAAAGGCCTGATGAATTTATAAAATCATCAGGCCTTTATCAATTTAGACTTCAGTGTGATTAGTTATTGTGTGTCATATTGATGGGCACAATATAGTTATCAAACTCTTCGTCAGTAAGATAGCCTAAAGCTAAAGCGGATTCACGTAGGCTGAGTTTTTCTTGATGAGCTTTTTTAGCGATTTCAGCCGCCTTATCGTAACCAATGTGTTTATTTAAAGCGGTAACCAACATGAGGTTTTTATCAAGATTTTGTTCAATTTTTTCTAGTTCTGGTTCAATACCTACTGCACAATGATCATTAAATGCGAGGATAGAATCGCTTAATAACTGGATGCTTTCGAGGACATTGTGTACCATAACCGGCTTGTAGACGTTAAGCTGGAAGTTACCCTGGCTATTGCCAAATGCAACGGCAGCGTCATTACCATAAACCTGTACGCATACCATGGTGAGAGCTTCTGCTTGTGTGGGGTTTACTTTACCAGGCATGATGGATGAACCCGGTTCATTTTCAGGAATGCTGATTTCACCGATACCACAGCGCGGACCACTGGCTAACCAACGTACGTCATTGGCCATCTTCATAAGGGCACTTGCCAGAGTGCGTAAAGCGGAGGAGGTTGAGGTCAGAGCATCATGGGCAGATAGCGCAAAGAACTTGTTGTCAGCACTACGGAAAGGATAGTTGGTGGCTTCAGCAATTTTAGCAGCACAAAGGTCACCAAATTTTGGGTGTGCGTTTAAACCAGTGCCTACAGCAGTGCCCCCAATAGCCAAATCGTACAAGCCTTTCATGTTGCGAGCGATAGAAGCCATGGCGTAATCAATTTGTGCTACCCAGCTAGAAATCTCTTGACCTAGCGTGACTGGGGTGGCGTCTTGTAAGTGTGTGCGGCCAGTTTTGACGATGTCTTTGTAGGCCTCTGCCTTTGCCGCTAAGGTATCGCGTAGAACTTTGATGGCAGGAAATAGCTTTTCATTTAATTCCAGAACAGTGGCAATGTACATTGCTGTTGGAAAAGTATCGTTAGAGGATTGGCCGCGGTTCACGTGATCGTTTGGATGTACGGGTGCCTTAGAGCCCATCTTACCGCCAGCTAACTCAATGGCACGATTAGAAATGACTTCGTTAGAATTCATATTGGACTGAGTACCAGAACCAGTTTGAAAAACAACCAGAGGAAAGTGCTGGTCCAGTTTGCCTTCAATTACTTCATCAGCTGCTTGTGTAATGAGTTTAGCTACATCATCAGCAATTTCGCCCAACTCACCATTAGCCAATGCGGCGGATTTTTTGAGGATGCCTAGAGAGCGAATCATGCTGCGTCCCCATTTGAATCGCTCTACGCCAATAGGGAAATTTTGTATTGAGCGCTGAGTCTGTGCTCCCCAATACTTGTCCGCGGGTACTTCGATACTGCCCATCGAGTCGGTTTCAATTCTCATAATTAGCCTCTCATTAGTAAGGGTTGAAATGATAATAATACTTATTCTCTAGTGTACACCTTTCGTGTTCTAGAGACTAAATTAACCATACTTGCTCTAAGTCAAACATAGTGTCAACTACTACTTTAGCTAAAAATATTAGTGCTTTCCCTAGATGAAATATAAAGAAACATCACGTATAGTAACAAACATGCAGGTGAGGAGACGCGCTCTGCATGAGCAAAAATCCCAATCGAAGTATTTTGGGTGTGTGCTACTAAATATATTAACTAGTTGAAGTATGAGACAGCTTCAATAAAGTTTGTAGCACGGCAAAATAAAAAATATTTAAAGCTTAAGAGGCGGATTCGTTTAGAGTCCGCCTCTTGCTTTTGTCTAATGTCTTTAACTTTTTAATAGCACTATCACAGCGCCATCACCACCGATATTTTCTGGGGCAGGGATGTATGCGCTAACTGCGGGTAAATCACGTAACCAGCTACGTACAGGTTCTTTAAGTACTGGCTGTTGATTTTTAGAACCGTAGCCTTGTCCATGAATTACGCAAACACAACGTATCTGGTGTTCGATACAGGTTTGCATAAAACGATCAAAGCGTTCAGCTGCTTGCTCTAGTGTCGATCCATGCAAATCCAGAGTAGCTTCTACCGGCCATTGGCCTCGACGTAACTTTTTAATGACATCGGCAGCGTCCGGAGAACGTAAAAAAGCGCCTTCACTTAATTCATCGCTTAGCTTGGCAGGGCGAATGCTATCAGTTCTGCTTGCTGCTTGAGCGTGAGCTGGAAGGGAGTCGCTTTTCGCGGCACTACGCCGGTGCTGGGGCGCTAAAATATCCTTGCCCTCAGCTTGAGCGCGTTTTTGCTTAAAAAACGCTACTTCACGAGCAGTTGTTTTAGCTGCACTGGCCTCGATACGGTTAGAATCGCCTATGGGCTTAGTACCACGAATTGAGGCAAGAAAGATTTTACGGTCTTCGTCTGTGACTGCCATCTCGATGCGTTGCTGCTGCTTGATGGCAGCCTCAGCTGCCTTCTTTTGTCTTGTTTGCTCCTTGGAAAGCTGCCTACTTAGCTTTTTTAAGTCTTGCAAAGAGCCTTTGAGATTATTTTTCACCTTCTGTATCCAACCAGCGCTGTGCATCTAGTGCTGCCATACAACCTGTACCAGCACTTGTGATTGCTTGTCTGTAAATGTTATCAGCCACATCGCCTGCGGCAAAAACGCCAGGCGTTGAGGTCATTGTGAGGAATTGTGGATTGGTTTTGGTGATAATAAAACCACCGTCCATATCCATTTGACCCTCAAATAAATCGGTATTTGGATGGTGGCCAATTGAAATAAAAGCACCATTAACCGCTAGTTCCTTGGTTTCGCCACTTTGAGTGTGTTTGAGGCGTACACCAGTAACGCCATCATTTTTATTACCAAGAACCTCATCTAAAGTATGGAAAAGCTCTAATTTGATATTGCCATTTTCGACCTTGTCCATGAGTTTGTCGACTAAAATAGGCTCTGCACGGAATTGGTCGCGACGATGCACTAAGGTGACGGTCGAGCAAATATTGGACAGGTAAAGAGCTTCTTCGACGGCTGTATTACCACCACCTACTACGACGACATCTTGGTTTCTATAAAAGAAACCATCACACGTGGCACAAGCTGAAACGCCCTGACCTAAAAACGTTTGTTCACTTTCTAGGCCAAGGTATTTAGCTGATGCACCTGTTGATATAATCAGGCTATCACAGCTATACTCATTGCCCATGTTGGAAGAAAGCTTGAAAGGACGCTCGGATAAGTCCACTTTGTCGATTTGGTCAAATATAATCTTGGTATCAAATCGTTCGGCATGCTTAAGAAAGCGGTTCATCAGTTCAGGGCCGGTAACACCCTCCCAGTCGGCAGGCCAGTTATCTACGTCTGTGGTTGTCATGAGCTGTCCACCTTGGGCATGGCCAGTAATGAGCATGGGCTCAAGATTAGCCCTTGCTGCATAGATGGCGGCAGTGTATCCTGCTGGGCCCGAACCTAAAATAATTACTTTTGCATGATTGTCATTTTTCATCATTAATATCACTAAATCTGATTTTTAAAAAAATTGGTATGAGTCCAATTATAATATATGGCTATGGCTAAAACTTCTAAATCCCCTATAACAGGTCGCGGTAAGCGAAATGTCCGCATGCGCTCTCCTGAGCAAGTGCTGATGAACTCTCGTTTTGTGATGATGTTACGTGAAGCACGTTGGGTGCTTTATTTGATTGCTGCCTTGTCTTTGGCAGTGATGTTATTTACTTGGCATGCGACTGATCCGGGTTGGGTTAGTACTTCAGGTTCCGGCGAAATTCAAAATAAGTTTGGCGCCTTTGGTGCTTATTTTTCTAGTATTTTATTGTATTTATTCGGTTTTTCAGCTTGGTGGCTAGTTGTTCTTTGCTTGCAGCGTTTGTACGTTGGTTATAAGACATTAATGAGCCGTTTTGCTAATTTGAGCCCTGAAACTGCCTTACCAGGTCTTAAGTGGAAGGTGGCAGTTGGTTTTGTGATTTTGTTACTAGGCTCAATTGGTTTGGAAAGTACCCAATTGCAAGCGATCGGTCAGCAGTTACCAGGTCAGGCTGGTGGTGTTTTGGGACAGCTTTTTTCAGGAGTTTTGGAACGCTATATCGGAATGATGCCGGCCTTATTTCTAATGGCTGCTATGCTGATTATGGGTTTTAGCATGTTCTTTAATTTTTCCTGGCTCACGATTTCAGAGCGTATAGGCAGCGGTATTAGTCATCTCTTTATGAGGTTTGATAAGTTAAAGTCCGAGCGTATTGACCGTCGTATAGGTGAAGCGGCACAAGAAGAGATGGACGAGCAGATCACAGCCCATAAAGAGCAGTTGCCTCCATCGGACCGTCCATTAAAAATTGAGCCTGCAATTAAAGCATTTCCGGTGTCAGAAAAAGCGGTTGCCGCTAAGCAAACTAAGTTATTTCAATCAGAGCCTAAAGTGGTGCGTAAGGAAGGCACAAAAATAGTACTTTCTGGTGACTTGCCGGGACTAGAGATACTCGACCCACCATCGGAATTTGTGGAGCCGGTTGGTGAGGATACGATTGAGTACAATTCGCGCCTTATCGAGAAAAAACTCAGTGATTTTAATGTACAGGTTGAAGTGGTTGCAGCGCAGGCCGGTCCTGTCATCACCCGCTATGAGATTGAACCTGCTTCTGGGGTTAAGGGTGTACAGATTGTTAATCTGAGCAAGGATTTGGCGAGAGCCTTGAGTTTAGTCCGTTTACGTGTGGTTGAAACGATTCCTGGCAAAAACTTGATGGGAATTGAATTACCTAATCCACGCCGCCAAATTGTACGTTTATCTGAGATTATTGGTTCTCAGGCTTATGAGAAAAGTAATTCTTTATTAACTGTTGCACTTGGTAAGGATATTGCTGGTAACCCGGTTGTGGCAGATTTGGCCAAGATGCCACACCTTCTAGTTGCTGGTACGACTGGTTCTGGTAAGTCAGTGGGTATTAATGCCATGATTTTATCGCTACTTTATAAGGCAGATCCTTCTCAAGTACGCTTAATCCTGATTGACCCGAAGATGCTTGAAATGAGTGTTTATGAGGGAATCGGTCACTTGTTAGCGCCAGTGGTGACTGATATGCGTCAGGCTGCTAATGCACTGAATTGGTGTGTGGGCGAGATGGAAAAGCGTTATAAGTTGATGAGTAAAATGGGTGTGCGTAATATCGCCGGCTTTAACAGTAAGGTTAAGGAGGCTGAGGCGCGCGGCGAAACCATTGATAATCCTTTCAGCTTGACGCCTGATTCACCAGAACCTCTTAAAACCTTACCGTTGATTGTTGTTGTTATTGATGAGTTGGCTGACTTGATGATGGTTCAAGGTAAAAAGATTGAGGAACTAATTGCGCGCCTAGCACAAAAAGCACGGGCGGCAGGTATCCACTTAATCTTGGCAACGCAAAGACCGAGTGTGGATGTTATTACTGGATTGATTAAAGCTAATATTCCGACTCGTATTGCTTTCCAAGTTTCTTCTAAGATCGATTCTCGTACTATTCTGGATCAGATGGGGGCAGAGTCTTTATTAGGACTAGGTGATATGCTATATATGCCACCAGGTTCTGGGCTTCCTCAGCGAGTCCATGGTGCTTTTGTTTCTGATGAGGAGGTTCACCGTGTGGTTGATTACCTCAAGGAGCAAGGCGAGCCTGATTATGTTGATGGGGTACTAGAGGGGGGAGTTGCGGGTGAAACGGGTGATGGCGTAGGTAGCGTTACTGGCTTTACGGATGCTGAGTCAGACCCACTTTATGATCAGGCAGTGGATATTGTCTTACGCACTCGTCGCGCTTCTATTTCATCTGTTCAGCGTCAATTGCGTATAGGCTATAACCGTGCAGCACGTTTATTAGAGCAAATGGAACACGCCGGTATTGTTTCACCGATGGGTTCTAATAACAGCCGCGAGATTTTGGTAGCGGATAATACAGCAGCCGATGAGGAAGCTGAGGCGATAGAGAACTAGTTTAACTAGACCGTACCGAGTGAGGTGATTGAAGTTTAGTTTACGCTTAGTTACGATTCGTTCAGTCTTACAGTGGGTAATCTTGCTAAAAAAATAGCTCAAAAGCTTTTATCATAGGTTTTATATGAAGACATTAAAAAAATTAAGCTCAGCAATTTTTCTGACTTTATCCTTAGGTAGTACAGCAGCCATGGCGCAATTTACTGTTAGTCCTGATGCTTTTCAAGAAGGGATTGGCAGTGTGCAGGATATTGGTGAGATTCAATTTACTAAAATCCCCGATGTAAAGAACACCGCAACCACCGATGCCAAGCAGCAACTAAGTGATTTTGTTAAAAACATTAAGTCAGCTACAGGCCAGTTTGCACAACAAAGCAGTGGTTCTACCCAAGGCCAGAATACTCAATCTGGCAGGTTTAGTTTTGAACGTCCTGGTAAGTTTGTCTGGAATGTCACTAAGCCGTATGAGCAAAAAGTCATTTCCGACGGACAAAAAGTTTATCAATATGATCCGGATTTAGCTCAAGTAACCATCCGTGGTGTTCAAGATTCAGTGGGTGCATCACCTGCGTCTATTCTTTTTGGCAATAGCGATCTGGATGATACCTTTACGGTTGAGGTGTTGCCAGAACGTGATGGTATGGTATGGTTGAGAGCTACTCCTAAAGTGGCAGATCAGGGAATGAGCTATATGGATATAGCCTTTGCTAATAATCTGCCCGCTGAATTAAGAATTCGAGATTCATTTGGTCAAACGACCACCATTAAATTACGTGATTTTAAAGCTAATGCCAATATCCCCGCCAGTGAGTTTTCCTTTACGGCGCCTCCCGGTGTGGATGTTGTCAATATGTAATTAACACGAGAAGATATTGTCTGATTTATTAAGTCAAGCATACGCTAATCTCCATGCTCCCCTAGCGGAGCGGATGCGCCCGACAAGCCTCGATGAGGTGGTCGGGCAGCAGCATTTATTGGGTGAGGGTAAGCCTTTACGTGTCGCCTTTGATTCAGGACGACCGCACTCGATGGTGTTTTGGGGGCCGCCAGGTGTAGGAAAAACGACTTTAGCGCGTTTGATGGCCAGTGGCTTTGATGCGCAGTTTATTGCGATATCTGCCGTACTGGGTGGCGTGAAGGATATTCGTGATGCTGTTGATAAGGCTCAAATAGCTCAAAGTCAGGGACGCAAAACAATTTTATTTGTGGATGAGGTCCATCGTTTTAATAAGGCGCAACAAGATGCTTTTTTGCCTTATGTAGAGAGTGGTTTATTTACTTTTATTGGTGCGACCACCGAGAACCCTTCATTTGAGGTTAACTCAGCCTTGCTCTCTAGAGCACGAGTCTATGTTCTTGAAGCGATTTCAGAGGCTGATTTAAAAGAACTCCTCAAGAGAGCATTAAGGCTCAATAACGAACAATTGGCGAGTGATGAGAATGCAACTCCACCATCAGTCTCTCTAATTGAAGTGGATGATAAAGCTTCTGAACAGTTAGTGGCTTGGGCTGATGGCGATGCTCGTCGTTTAATTAATGCCGTTGAGGTGGTGTTAGAGTCAGCTGAAAATGCTCAAATTTCCTTGATCGATGAAACTTGGCTTGAACAGTCTTTACCAAATAATTTACGTCGTTTTGATAAAGGCGGTGATGCTTTTTATGATCAAATCAGTGCTTTGCATAAATCGGTTCGTGGTTCTGACCCTGACGCTGCTCTGTATTGGTTTTGTCGTATGATTGATGGGGGAGCGGATGCCCGTTATCTTGCTAGACGTATTGTACGGATGGCATGGGAAGATATTGGTTTAGCTGATCCTCGCGCCATGCAAATCTGTAATGATGCGGCAGAAACTTATGAGCGGCTAGGAAGTCCAGAGGGTGAGTTAGCCTTAGCTGAAGCGATCATTTATTTGGCAATAGCAGCTAAAAGTAATGCGGCTTATATGGCCTATAATCGTGCCAAGGCTTTTGTTCAAAATGATAAAAGTAGGGCGGTTCCAGTGCATTTACGTAATGCACCTACAAAGCTCATGAAGGAGTTAGGTCATGGTAAGGCCTATCGTTATGCTCATGACGAGCCTCATGGTTATGCTGCAGGCGAGCATTATCTTCCTGATGGTATGTCGAACCCCTCATGGTATCAACCGGTAGCTCGTGGTTTGGAAATTAAAATTGCTGATAAATTAGCTTTTTTGCGGCAGTTAGATCGTGAACATCGATATAAGAAAAGTAAGTAATAAATTTGATCAATGCTTTCTTGCCTATTGTAAAAATTAAATGTTAGTCTTGTAAAATATCTAGAATAGCTTTACAGCTTGCTCTCATCAGAAAGGGTCAGTACACAAAATTTTATGTTTAATTTAAAAAAAACCAGGTTTTTATTGCTTGTGGTCACGCTGTTTCTTGCTGCTTGCTCAAGTAGTCCAAGACATAGCCATATAGATCATGGTGGACGCAAAGAGGTCTCACGAGCTGCTTTTAATCCATCAGATATTAAGCAGGGTTCAGGTTATTCCCAATTAGTTGGGCGTGCTTATATTAGTGATTACAAAAGTTATGGTGAGCGTACAGGCGCTTTAATTGATGTTATATTGAATCCAGTTTCGGCTACTAGTACTCAGTGGTTTGATGAGGTTTGTCGTAAGGGGAATGTCTTAACAGGTCCTGTCGACCAAAATTATCGCTCCAAGATTCGTACTGTAAAAACTAATCAATACGGACAGTTTGTGTTTACTGATGTGCCCCGAGGGGATTATTATTTGTCGGCACGGATGTATTGGTTAGATACTCAACCCTTCACAGGGCCAGTGCAGTATGGTGGCTTAGTAGCTAAAAAAATCACTTTAGGTCATGCCATTGAGACGATTGATTTAAATGACTTTGATCGTTGTCAGCATTATTTTAATTAAATTTTTTTATTGTTCATAAAGTCATACTATTTAAAAATAAACTCTGTTTCTTACAGCTTTCTTGTATAATTCAATTGAGTTAAGGTAAATGTTTAGATTTACCGTGTAAATTATTGAAACTTAACCTATTTTTACATAGTAAGAAGCCTGAGAGAGGATTAACTGATGTATTCTAAAAGTGCTTTGAAATTAGCTGCATTGTCTGCGGTCGTACTAAGTTTAACAGCCTGCGAAACGTTCGCTCCTAAAACTGATAAAGCATCTAATGCGGATCAGTCAACTGTTGCTAGCACCCAGCAGGCGGCGTTACCTGTTCCGGTACGCGCTAATCAACGTGGTAAGAACGATCTAGAGATTTATGTGGGCAGCACGGATGCCAAGAAAGCAGCTAAAGAAGAAAAACTTAAAGCTGGTGATATGCAGTTTTATACTAATGGCATTATTTTGAAGCGTGAAGATATTCAAAATGCCTTTGTTGCAAAGACGATGACCGATGAGCCCGCTTTAGCCTTACGTCTAAAACCTGATTCCATAGCTAAGCTAGCTAATGCACGCAGAGGCTATAGCCATATCTTAGCTAGAATTAATGGTAGCGTCGTCTCAACCGTTGAAGGTACTAATGGTGATTTGATGGACGGTGTTTTATTAATGCCTATGCCAACCTTAGTGAGTGCGCGTGATGCCGCTGATTTGATTCGCTAAGAATCTATAAGAGAGAATTAATTGCTCAAGAGATGTATATATTTTTTAAGTAGTTTAGAGTAGTTAATTTTCGACATATGTAGTTAATCATTTACACATTGATTTATCACTATTTAACTTGAATTAATATCGTAGATGATGTAACTTTAAATTGTTTTGGTAACGCTGCAGGCATTAACAGCGGATCAAATTTTTCAGTTAATAAAGAAAAGAGGACGTATTATTATGAAATTATCTCGCAAATTAGGATTAGCGATTTTGCCTTTGGCTTTTGCATTAGCAGGTTGTCAGACTACTGGTTCTAGTACTCAGGCAGCAGCTACTCAAGCCACTGTTGAAGAGCAAGCCGCTTTGCAGGTGTACCAAGCTTCAGTTACGCCAGTTCAAGGATTCCGTCCTGTAAATATTAGCGATGAACAAACCATCTACGTGTCCGCTGTTCCTGTTTTTACAGCTGCAAATGTGACTTCTTATGATGTAGTTGCTGATCAAAATAACAACATCTACGTTGCTCTTAATGTTAACGAGCAGGGTAAAGCTGCTCTAGACGCAGTACCAGAGAACCGTGGTTACGCTATTGCTGCACTTAACCGTGCATCTAACCAAACTGAAGCAGTGTCCTTCAGCGGTATTCGCCAAGGTGATAACCTATTCCTTTTCCGCGTAAATAGCGAAGAGATTGCCAGCGCAGTAGTAAACTCTGTATGGCCTCAGACTCCTCAAGCTTCTGCACAGTAATTTAGAGAGTATCTAGATAAGTAAATGCCCTATCATTTCTGATAGGGCATTTTGTTTGGGGCTTGTTTTGTGAAGTTTCGATCTTTTTTGCAGAGTTTATTCAGCAGCTTCACACTGTAATTTAAATTGTTTAATCATTTCTTCTCGTGGTAGAAGCTGATCGCTAGGAGCGTTCTCGATGTTTTCGGCAATTTGGCTGAACATTTCAATTTCTTGCTGGTCAAACTTTTCAAGACCTGCCAAGTATTGACTAATCTCTTCGGTTGACTTGCCTTCTTGATGCATGTCATAAACTGCACCAAGCGTTGCAGCAGCTTTTTCGCAGCTAGTTGCTGAAGCAGTTGACTCGCCACCGCCCGCTGTTGTTCCATAGGCTTCTTCTGGGCTAATTGCAGTTGGTGCTTCAGGAGCTGGTAATGGTGTAGTCGGTATACCTGTCTCTTCTTGAGGGGGGATTTGTTGTTCTAGATCGCCAAAAAGAGTTTTATCAACGACAAACCAAACACCGAATCCTAAGGCGAGAACAACAATAACTAGGATCAGAAAATTAATAAGGGACTTCATGAGGCTTCCTGTGAACATTATTTATAATGACGGCTAAGTATAATCTGCTAAGCTTTGTAGATTATAGAGTATGCTTCGACTATATGGGAATAGTTATCAATAAAAATCATTCCCTTCAGTTAGACAATTGAAATTAACAATAATTCTTTTTTTAAAGTTTAATTACAGAAAAATATCCATGTCAAAAACTTCCGTTTTAAGTAAGTATTTTTTAGTGTTTTTTAGTCTATTATTATTTTTAAATGTGCATCATGTTCATGCGATGGGTAGGGTTCAAGGTGTTCCTGATGGTGTCGATGAAGAGTTGATGTCACTTGAAGAGGCAAATCAACGATGTGAAGTGGTTTTGGCGATATTCAATCTGGAAAAGTTGGACGGACAGATTAATGTAATTGAGTTATCTGGAATTGTTCGTTCTTTGCGAGATGAGGGCAGATTACCTGCTAAATTCCTTACTAAAAAAGAGGCCAGAAGTTTAGGTTGGCAGCCAGGAAGAGCTTTTAATGAGATTAGTAAGCTACAGGGTAAGTCAATCGGTGGTGATCACTTCGGAAATTATGAGAAACGCTTACCGAAGGCTAAGTATTATGAGGCCGATCTTGATTATTTGGGACAGAAGCGAAATGCTAAGCGCTTAGTGTATGAAGACCATGAGTCCATGTATGTGACTATTAATCATTACGAGACTTTTGAGCAGGTGCCGTTATGTCATTAACTTTGTCAACCAAAAAAGCGCGTCGTTATAATGCACGTCAACTCAAAAAGTGGCATGCTAAAAATAGTGATTTTATTGCTTATAAAAAGAGATTGCTCCAGGCTTTATCTTCGGAGATGGCAGTAAGCCGAGAGAAGGCCATGATTAGAATTGATTTAAACGGTATTCGCTCAGTGGAGGATTTTTATCAGCGTTTAGCTGCTACGGTGACATTGCCAAGCTATGCAGCGGCTAATTTAGACGCATTGCATGATGTCTTATTGGGGGATATTAGTGAGTCTTTACAGTTCGTCTGGTCAACAGTGCTTGAAGATCTAGAGAAGGGTTCGTCTAGATTAGAAGGCTTGAGGGAAATGTTGGAGAGTCTTCCTCAAGCCCGTGATGATATATTGATTAGTTATAAGGGCTGTTCAAACTAAATCGTCCCGCACCGATGAGTGCTATGCAGAGGGAGGCCGCTAAAAACATGTATTCCAAGCCAATAACTGCACCACCACTCGCATTTAGGGCTGTGAGACGCGGTGTGTGGACAAAAATGATAGCCAACAACATACTGAAGGCAATAATGGCCGCAGCTGGTCGGGTATAAAGGCCGATGATAATCATCAAGGGGGCAATGACTTCGCTAATGTACACGCCATAAGCAAGAAAAGGTGGTAAACCATGTGCATTTAGGGTGTGAGGAATATGACCTAGTCCATACTTCACCTTATGGAAGCCATAAAGTAGTATCAAGATTCCTAGCGTCACACGTAGAATTAATCTTCCTAAATCGTAGCCCATAAAATCTTTCCTTAAAGTTTTCTAAAGTAAAACGATACAAAAATAAATAACAAGAGGACCATTTTAGGGTCCTCTTGTTGTGTGGTTATAACAAAAAAACTTGCTTCACGATAAATAGTATCTTTTGATTGCCACTAAGAGATAGATGACTACTTGTCGAATATTGCTTCGGTTTTAAACTTCAGAGTCCGAATCAGTTTGCTTGCTGTCTTCCTTTTTACTGGCACTTAGCATCTTGGATTCAACTAAGCCTTCAGGAACTCTTGTCTCACCTTGAGCATCAGCAGCAGCTAGAGTCGCCATATTAATGATGCGGCGAGTGGTTGTGCTGGTGGTGAGTACGTGAGTCGCTTTGTTTGCACCTAATAATACAGGTCCTAGGACAATACCGCCACTGGTCATCTTTAACAAGTTGTAGGTGATATTACCAGCATCTAGGTTAGGCATGACTAATACGTTCGCTTTGCCACTCAGGGTGCTGCTAGGTAGGGCATCATGGCGGATGGTTTCTGATAATGCAGCATCAGCATGCATTTCGCCATCAACCTCTAAATCAGGAGCTATCTCAGCAAGAATTTCTCGTGCTTTTGCCATTTTTAGAGCAGATGCGGTGCGGTGGTTGCCGAAGTTTGAGTGGGACACTAAGGCGACCTTGGGTACCATACCAAAGCGTTTTACCTTTTCGGCTGCCATTAAGGCGATTTCAGCAATTTGTTCTGCACTTGGGTTTTCATTGATGTGTGTGTCACACAAGAAGAGGGTGTAATCTGGCGTAAAGATGACATTCATCGCAGCCATCGTGCCGCTCTTTAAGGATGTGCCGTTGATATCCCGAATGAAGTTGACTTGATTATTAAAGTTTGTGCTCACACCACAAATCATGGCATCAGCATAATCTAAGTCGAGCATCAGAGCGCCAATGATTGTATTGTGCTTGCGGACCATTGCCTTCGCTACGTTGGGAGTAGCGCCACGGCGGGCTAATAGCTCATGATAACGTGGCCAAACTTGGTTAAAGCGATCGTCTTGCTCAGGATCGACAATTTCTAGATCTGGATGGCTTAAGTAACGTAAGCCAAGTTTATTAGTACGCATTCTGATGACTTCAGGTCGACCAATTAAGATAGGCTTAGCGATTTTTTCATCTAAAACGGTTTGCACGGCGCGCAATACTCGTTCATCCTCACCATCGGCAAAAATCACTCGTTGTGTTTGGTTTTTGGCGATTTTCATGAGAGGACGCATGAGCTGACTGGATTGATATACAAAGGCATTTAAGCGTGCTTTGTAAGCTTCCATATCGTCAATTGGTCGAGTGGCAACGCCACAGTCCATGGCTGCTTGAGCAACGGCAGGAGCAATTGTGATGATCAAGCGTGGATCAAAAGGCTTAGGGATGATGTACTCGGCTCCGAAGTTTAAATCTTCATCAGGGTATGCGCCAGCCACCTCGTCGTTAACTTCGCTTTGGGCTAATTCAGCGATAGCATGAACACATGCCATTTTCATTTCTTCAGTAATGCGGGTTGCGCCAACATCAAGTGCACCACGGAAGATAAAGGGGAAGCAGAGAACGTTATTGACCTGGTTTGGATAGTCTGACCGACCAGTTGCGATAATGCAATCAGAGCGTACTTCCTTTGCATCTTCAGGGGTGATCTCCGGATCAGGATTGGCTAATGCAAGAATCAGCGGCTTATCTGCCATGGCTTTAACCATATTTTGAGTTAAAACCCCTTTGGCTGAGCAACCAAGGAATACATCAGCATCAACGATAGCATCACCCAAGGTGCGAAGTTCTGTGGTTTGAGCATAGCGTGCTTTGTTTTCTTCGAGATTTTCTTCGCGACCTTCGAAAATGACACCACGAGAGTCACAAACAAAAATATTTTCTTTTTTAAGACCAAGTGCAACTAATAAGTCTAGGCAGGCGATCGCAGCAGCACCTGCGCCAGAAGCAACTAATTTGACTTCTTCGATGGATTTATTTACTAATTTAAGGCCATTTAGAACAGCAGCGGCTGAGATGATTGCCGTGCCATGCTGGTCATCATGAAATACAGGGATATGTACTCGTTCGCGTAAGGCTTTTTCAATATAAAAACATTCGGGAGCCTTGATGTCTTCAAGGTTAATGCCGCCTAAAGTTGGTTCAAGTGCAGCAATAATGTCAATTAATTTATCAGGATCATTTTCATTGAGTTCAATATCAAAAACGTCAATGCCGGCGAATTTTTTAAATAAACCACCTTTACCTTCCATGACGGGTTTGGCTGCTAACGGGCCGATATTACCAAGTCCAAGTACAGCGGTACCGTTGGTGATGACGCCGACCAAGTTGGAGCGTGAGGTATAACGCGCAGCTGCTTGGTCACCATCCTGATAAATAGCCATACATGCCGATGCAACACCAGGAGAGTAGGCGAGTGATAGGTCGTCCTGGTTGGAGAGTGGTTTTGTCGGAACGACAGAAATTTTTCCTGGGCGTGGAAACTCATGATAATCCAAAGCCATTTGACTTAACTTGTTTTTTTCAACCATTAGACTGACTCCTGATGAATAATCTTAAGATAATAATATTGTATCTTACATAAGATTGTAAGGCTTGTGTGATGGTTCAAGGGTTAGGGGGCTCCTTGGTGTATCCCCTATAAGTTAATTAATAAGCTAACTATCTATTTATGTCGTAGTAGTATTTTAATAAGTGCTTCGTAAGAGGAGTTATTTTTTGAGCTCTTGTCGGAAGGCAGGATTTTGTTTTTGGAAAACTGCTACAGAAGCATGATTTATAAAGGTTCATCCTATTTTTTATAGGAAATTAATGTTAGAGTAGTTTATACTGTAATGAAGTATATCTACGGGTGGGGTCTGTGGCTTAGGGTTCTTGTTTGGTTCGAGGGTCGTTCCCTTATCGCTTCCTTAGATACTTGCTATCCGCCTATCGGTGAAGGCCGTACGCGGAAGGTTACATCACAATCTGCATTCTTTTAGGGTGAAACACTCAAAACGGTGAGGCATAATGTCAACTTTTTTAGAAAAAAACGCTTCTTCTTATTTATTCGGCAGTAATGCCGCTTATGTGGAGGAGCTCTACGAGGCCTATTTGGCTAATCCAAATAGTGTCGAAGAGTTTTGGCGTGATTACTTTGACCAGTTACAGGTTCAACCTGCGACTGATGGTAAGTCAGAGACACGAGACCAAAACCATTCATCAGTGATCGCTTCTTTTGTACAAAGAGCAAAAGAAAATCGACTAGCGGTCAAAGCTGATAAGCAACTAAGCATGGAAGTTGCTAGTAAGCAGCTTAAGGTCCAGCAGCTTATTGCAGCATATCGATCTTTAGGTTTACGCTACGCTCAGTTAGATCCTTTAAAGCGCACTGAGCGTCCAGAAATTCCTGAGCTAGATCTGTCCTTCTACGGTTTAACCGAGGCAGATTTAGACGAAACCTTTTCCGCCACTAATACCTACTTTACAGAAAAAGACCATATGACTTTGCGTGAGCTGATAGAAGCTTTACGCAATACTTATTGTCGTAGTGTTGGTGTGGAGTATATGCATATTTCTGATCCCAAAGCTAAGCGTTGGATTCAGGAGCGTGTTGAGTCAGCACAGTCTACAGCTAAGCTGACTAATGACGAGAAGAAACGTATTCTTCAACAACTGACAGAGGCTGAAGGCCTTGAGCGCTATTTACATACTCGTTATGTAGGTCAAAAGCGTTTCTCCCTTGAAGGGGGTGAGAGTTTTATCTCTTCGATGGACGAATTAGTAAACCATGCCAGTGTTCACGGTACGCAAGACGTTGTGGTTGGTATGGCTCACCGCGGTCGTTTAAACCTTTTAGTCAATATCATGGGCAAGATGCCTAGTGATTTATTTGCTGAGTTTGAAGGTAAACAAGACGGCGACTTAACAGACGGTGACGTTAAGTATCATAGTGGTTTCTCTAGTGACGTTGACGCCAAAGGCGGTCCTATTCACTTAAGTTTAGCGTTTAACCCATCGCACCTTGAGATTGTTAACCCTGTGGTTCAGGGTAGTGCACGAGCACGTCAAGAGCGTCGTGGTGGTAATGTTCAGCAGGTCTTGCCGGTATTAGTTCATGGTGATGCGGCTTTTGCTGGTCAGGGTGTAGTACAAGAAACCCTTAATATGTCTCAGACTCGCGGTTACTCTGTGGGTGGTACCGTTCACATTGTTATTAATAACCAGATTGGCTTTACTACATCTGATCCACGTGACTCTCGTTCTACGCTTTATTGTACAGACGTAGTCAAGATGATTGAAGCACCGGTGTTTCACGTTAATGCCGACGATCCTGAGGCAGTTACTTTTGTGACTCGCTTAGCGTTGGAGTATCGTCAAGAATTTGCTCATGATGTAGTTATTGATATTATCTGTTTCCGTAAGTTAGGTCATAACGAGCAGGATACGCCATCCTTGACTCAGCCTCTCATGTACAAAACAATCGCTAAGCATCCTGGTACTCGTCAATTTTATGCTGATAAGTTATTAAAGCAAGGAGTACTTGAAGAGGGCGAAGCAGAGGCTATGGTCAAAGCTTATCGCCAAGTGATGGAAGAAGGTAATCGTACGATTGAACCGGTACTAACTGACTTCCAGCGTAAGTACGCCATTGACTGGACTCCTTTCTTGGAATCGAAGTGGACAGACCATGCTGATACAGCTGTTTCTTTATCAGAATTACAGCGCCTTGGTGAAGCAATCACTACTGTACCTGATAGCTTCACACCTCATCAGTTAGTTAAGCGTCTACTTAATGACCGTCGTGCCATGGTTCGCGGTGAGATGAATTTAGACTGGGGTATGGGTGAGCATTTGGCATTTGCCAGTTTGCTAGCCAATGGCTATCCGATCCGTATGACTGGTCAGGACTCAGGTCGTGGTACTTTCGTACATCGTCACGCTGTATTACACGAACAAAGTCGTGAGCGTTGGGACGAGGGCACCTATGTTCCTTTAAATAATATTTCTGAAGATCAACCTCAGTTTACAGTGATTGACTCGGTTTTATCTGAAGAGGCTGTATTAGGTTTTGAGTATGGTTATGCGTGTGCAGAGCCAAATACCTTGACGATTTGGGAAGCTCAATTCGGTGACTTCGTCAACGGTGCACAAGTTGTAATTGACCAGTTTATTGCTTCTGGTGAGGCTAAGTGGGGTCGTCATTGCGGTTTGACCATGATGCTACCTCACGGTTATGAAGGTCAAGGTCCTGAACACTCTTCTGCGCGTATTGAGCGTTTCTTGCAATTATGTGCTGACCACAACATTCAATGTGCGCAGCCGACAAATGCAGCGCAAATTTTCCACTTGCTTCGCCGTCAGATGATCCGCAAGTTCCGTAAACCTCTTGTGATTTTCACTCCTAAATCTTTATTGCGTCATAAGGATGCGACTTCACCACTAAGTGACTTTACTGAAGGTGAGTTCAAGCTAGTGATTAGTGAAACTAATCCGGAGATTAATAAAGAAAAAGTTAAGCGCCTGCTAGTTTGTTCTGGTCGCGTTTACTATGACTTAGTAAATGCTCGTACAGAGCGTGAAGCCGATGATGTGGCCATCGTCCGTGTTGAGCAGTTGTATCCTTTCCCTCACAAAGAGTTTGAGGCAGAGTTACAGCAATACCCGAACGTCAAGGAAGTTGTTTGGGTTCAAGACGAACCACAAAACCAAGGGCCATGGTTCTACATCCAACACCACATTTATCAAAATATGGTGTCAGGTCAGAAGCTGGCTTATGCTGGTCGCGCTGCATCATCGTCACCAGCGGTGGGGTATTTAGCACTGCATAACGAGCAGTTGAAATCCTTACTCGAGCAGGCCTTTGGTCAGCGTCTTCGCGGCTTCACCTTAACCAAATAGCATCCGGAACAGGTCTTGAAATTCTTTACTCATCCATATAGCAAGGGTTTCTAGACCTGTTTAGGGTTTAAAAATTAAAATAGCGCAATATCCAAGTTACTAACAAAAGCTTAAAGGAACAAAATTATGTCAATCGTAGAAGTTAAAGTACCTCAGTTTTCAGAATCCGTCTCAGAAGGTACTCTGATGGAGTGGAATAAGCAGATCGGTGAGGCAGTTTCTCAAGATGAAACTCTTATCGAAATTGAAACTGACAAAGTGATCATGGAAGTGCCATCGCCTGCTGATGGTGTCCTAGTCGAGATCATCGTAGAGGGTGGTGAAAACGTAGAGTCAGAGCAGTTACTTGCAAAAATTGATACTGCTGCGACTGCGTCTGCAGCTGCTCCTGCAGAAGAAGCTCAGGCTGAGGCAGCTCCAGCTGCTACTGCTGCCGCAGATAAAGGTGATGTAGCTTCTCCTGCTGCAGCCAAAATTCTTTCTGAAAAGGGCTTAGGCGCTTCAGATGTAGCAGGTTCTGGCAAAGACGGTCGTGTGACCAAGGCTGATGCACAGGCAGCTCAAAAATCAACTCCAGCAGCTGCGCCGGTTGAAATTGCTCAGTCTTTAGATGGTCGTCCTGAGCAACGTGTACCGATGACTCGTTTACGTGCGCGTGTTGCTGAGCGTTTATTGCAGTCTCAGCAAGAGAATGCAATTTTAACTACGTTTAACGAAGTTAATATGAAACCAGTCATGGACTTACGTGCTAAGTACAGAGATCAGTTTGAAAAAGAGCATGGCGTAAGATTAGGCTTTATGTCTTTCTTCATCAAAGCAGCAGTTGCCGCTCTGAAGAGATACCCACTATTAAATGCATCTATTGATGGTAACGATATCGTTTACCACGGTTACTTCGATATCGGAGTTGCTGTTAGCTCACCGCGTGGTTTGGTTGTACCTGTTGTGCGTAATGCGGATCAGTTATCTTTAGCCGAAATTGAAAAAACGATTGCTGAGTACGGTGCTAAGGCTCGTGAAGGTCGTTTAAGTATCGAAGAGCTAACTGGCGGTACTTTCTCTATCTCTAATGGCGGTGTGTTTGGTTCAATGATGTCTACTCCAATCATTAACCCGCCACAGTCAGCAATTTTAGGTGTTCACGCAACTAAAGAGCGTCCAGTTGTTGAAAACGGTGAAATCGTTATCCGCCCGATGAACTACTTGGCTCTTTCTTATGACCACCGCCTAATTGATGGTCGTGAGGCTGTGTTAGGTTTAGTAGCGATGAAGGATGCGCTAGAGGATCCTGCTCGTTTACTGTTAGACCTGTAAACTGTAGTTATCAATGATCAAACGCCCCTTTAAGCTTCTTTGCTTTCGGGGCGTTCTCGGTTCAATATATTAGGAATGGATAATGAGTAAAGAGTTTGATGTAGTTGTTATTGGTGCCGGCCCTGGTGGTTATATTGCGGCAATTCGTGCAGCTCAGTTGGGCAAAAAAGTTGCTTGTATTGATGCTTGGGTTGACGATAACGGTAAAGCTAAGCCGGGTGGTACATGTACTAACGTAGGTTGTATTCCATCTAAAGCATTACTTCAATCTTCTGAGCATTTTGAACATGCTAAAGAAGGTTTTAAAGAGCACGGGATTGAGGTTTCTTCCGTTAAATTGAAAATTGATCAGTTTTTAGCTCGTAAAAACACAGTAGTCCAACAAAATAACGATGGTATTTTGTTCTTGTTTAAAAAGAATAAAGTAGAGTTTTTCTCTGGACTTGCTTCTTTTACTGGTAAAGCTGAGAGTGGGCATTACAAGATTGCTGTTGATGGTAAGGACAAAGCTAACATCACCGCTGAGCATGTGATTGTAGCAACAGGCTCAGAGCCGCGTGCTTTACCTGGTCTTGAGTTTGATGAAAAACAGGTTTTATCCAATACGGGTGCTCTTGATATTCCAGCTGTGCCAAAGCGTTTAGGCGTGATTGGAGCAGGGGTGATTGGTTTAGAGCTAGGTAGTGTATGGCGTCGTTTGGGTGCTGAGGTTACTGTTCTTGAAGCGATGCCTAAGTTTTTAGCAGTTGCTGATGAGGGCGTTGCCAAAGAAGCAGCTAAATTGTATGCCAAACAAGGTTTGAAAATCGAAGTTGGTGCCAAGGTTGGTGATATTAAGAAGACAGCCAAGCAATTAACCATTAACTACGAAAACGCCAAGGGTGAAGCGCAAACTCTTGAAGTCGACAAGTTAATTGTGTCTATTGGACGAGTACCTACAACGGCTGGTTTAAATTCTGAAGCGGTTGGGCTAAAGCTTGATGAACGAGGCTTTATTGAGGTGGACGAACAGTGCCGTACTAACCTAGCTAATGTCTGGGCCGTGGGTGATGTAGTGCGTGGTCCGATGCTTGCTCATAAAGCAGAGTCTGAGGGTGTTGCTGTTGCTGAGCGTATTGCCGGTGAGCATGGTCAGGTTAATTACAATACGATTCCTAACGTACTATATACTTCTCCAGAAATTTCTTGGGTTGGTAAGACAGAGCAACAACTCAAGGAAGAAGGCAAGAAGTACAAAGCTGGTCAGTTCCCATTCTTGGCTAACGGTCGTGCGCGTGCCCTAGGTGATACTAGCGGTTTTGTTAAGGTGTTGGCTTGTGCTGATACAGACGAAGTTTTAGGCGTACATATTATTGGTCCATTGGCTTCCGAGTTGATTGCTGAAGCGGTTGCTATCATGGAGTTCAAGGGTGCAGCCGAAGATATCGGACGTATTTGTCATGCTCATCCAACGCTATCTGAAGCACTAAAAGAAGCAGCCCTTGGGGTTGATAAGCGTAGCTTGAACTTCTAATCGTTAGGCTAAAATGTCGCAAGTCGGTGTGAGCAACTAGTTGAATACAGTGCAAACACCATGTGCAATAAGTGCCCTATATTAAGTGAGCTTGATTAGGGCACTTTTTTATTTTTAAAGCATAATTTATGAATGTTGTTCATCATTATCGTAAGGCCTTAGCTGAAAAAAACTATGTAGCTGATGAAGCTCAGGAAAAAGCAATTCATCGTTTACAGGATCTGTTTGAGGAGTTAATAGATTTTAAGGATCAGCGCAGTGGTTTCTTTAAGCGAATGATTAATCGACCTGATGTGCCTAAAGGCGTGTATATGTGGGGTGGTGTAGGTCGTGGTAAAAGCTTCCTGATGGATTCTTTTTATAATTATCTACCTTATAAGCGTAAAGTACGTATTCACTTTCATGAGTTTATGCGTAGTATTCATCAGCAGATGCAGGCAATTAAAGGCACTGAGGATCCTCTAGATGTAGTAGCTAAGCGTACGGCAGAAAAGTATCGTCTGATTTGCTTTGATGAGTTCCATGTATCAGATATTGCTGATGCGATGATTCTACATCGATTATTAGAAAGACTTTTTGAATATGGCTGTACTTTTGTTATGACGTCGAATTATGAACCTTCTACTTTATATCCAGATGGTTTGCATAGAGAACGTATTTTGCCTGCGATTGAACTAATCAAAAAGAAAATGGATGTTCTTAATGTTGATAGTGGTATTGACTATCGTCGTCGTACGCTTGAGCAAGTGCAGCTTTACTATCAGCCTTTAACACAAGAAAATCAACAAGCGATGCAGTCACTGTACAAAGAGGTCAGTGGTCAAGAGTTACAACCACAAGAATTAACAGTTGAAAATCGTCCGATGAAAGCATTAGGTGTGGCGGATAGTGTTGCCTGGTTTGACTTTAAAACATTATGTGAAGATAATCGTTCACAAAATGACTTTTTAGAGTTAGCCACTCGTTTCGAGACGATTTTTCTCTCTGATGTACCCAAAATGTCAGCTTCACAAGCGTCGCCTGCACGTCGTTTTACTTGGTTAATTGACGTTCTTTATGACTATAATGTCAAACTTGTCATGAGTGCTGAAGTGCAAGCGGCTGAGCTCTACACTGAGGGAGTTTTGTCCAATGAGTTTTTCCGTACAGAATCACGAATTACAGAAATGCAGTCTAAAGAGTATATGCAAAAAGCGCGTCGCTCTTATGTAAAACTTTAATTGAAATTAAATTAACGGAGTGTCATCCAATGAATGCTAAGCCAACGCAAAGCAAAGTCCAACGAGTATTAACCGGTGTGACTACATCAGGTACACCTCACTTAGGTAATTACGCAGGCGCCATTCGCCCAGCGATTGAAATGAGCAATCAGGAAAATGTGGATGCTTTTTTCTTTTTAGCGGATTACCATGCCTTGATTAAGTGTGATGATGCGGCGCGTGTTGAGCGCTCGCGTCTGGAAATTGCTGCTACTTGGTTGGCTGCAGGCCTAGATACGGAAAGAGTGACTTTTTATCGTCAATCTGATATCCCAGAAATTCCCGAATTGTCATGGATTCTTACATGCTCCACACCTAAGGGGGTGATGAATCGTGCCCATGCTTATAAAGCCAGTTTGGATGCTAATGAAGCTGCTGGTGTAGAGCCTGATGATG
This sequence comes from Alcaligenaceae bacterium, assembly GCA_012518515.1. Taxonomy (GTDB): domain Bacteria; phylum Pseudomonadota; class Gammaproteobacteria; order Burkholderiales; family Burkholderiaceae_B; genus Oligella. Next base: position 13,380 of record JAAYRZ010000159.1, on the reverse strand, counting down.
GGGTCACGATGGGCTTGTACTCCTATCCTATTTTGATGGCAGCGGATATTCTTATGTTTAATGCCCATAAGGTACCTGTGGGTGCAGATCAAATTCAACACCTTGAGATGGCACGTGATATTGCCCAACGCTTTAATTACCACTATGGTCAAGGTCATGAGTATTTTGTTTTGCCGGAAGCTCAAGTGGATGAAGAAGTAGCGACCTTGCCAGGGCTTGATGGTAGAAAAATGTCCAAGAGCTACAATAATACGATTCCACTTTTTGAGGGAACCGCTAAGGACTTACAACAAGCTATTGCGCAAATCAAGACTGACTCTAAACTACCTGGTGAAGCTAAAAATCCAGATGATTCTAATCTTTTTGCTATTTACCGTGCTTTTGTTGAGCCTGCAAAAGCAGATGCTTTTGCCCAAGAGTTGCGTGAAGGGTTAGCTTGGGGTGAGGCCAAGAAAATGCTCACTGAGGAGTTGGAAGCTATTATTGCACCAATGCGTGAACGCTATGTGGAATTAATGGCTAAGCCTGAGTTAATTGAAGATGTCTTGTTACAGGGCGCTGAAAAGGCTAGAAAAATTTCTCAACCCTTTATACAAGAAATTCGTCAAGCGGTAGGTTTGAGACGCTTTCATGCGATCAGTACTGATAGTAATCAAAAGTCTACTGAAAAAACATCCAAGAAATCAGCTAAAACACCACGCTTTATTAGCTTTAAGGATGATACAGGCCAGTTTATGTTTCGCCTAATGAGCACTGAAGGTGAGGAGATCTTGCGTTCTGTGTCTTTTCCTAATCCCAAAATTGCCGGTCAGGAAATCAAGGCCTTGCAAAGCAATCCTGCAGACATTCAGTTTGAGTTGATTGATGGGGTTTATCATTTATCGCTTAATGATCATTTGGTGGCTATTGCTGTCGATGAAGCTGAAAGCGGTGCAGAGTTGTGGAAGGCGAAGTTATTAAATCAACTGGCTTTGTTTAGCGCCGATTAATCTTATCTTGCGGACTCATCATGGTCAAAAATCATAGTGAATTGACTAAGCAGGAAATCTGGGTAGCATTTAAAGAAATGCTACCTATCTCCATTTTTGTAGCAATTTTTGGTGTGGCTTTTGGTCTGGCATCCATACAAACTGGTCTAGATGGTTTTAGTACGGTTTTGATGAGTTTTCTGGTGTTTGGTGGTGCCGCTCAATTTGCGACCCTTGAGTTGTGGGGTGAGCAAATTTCTTTTATCCCCTTGATCGTGACGGTGTTTTTTATTAATGCACGTCATATATTGATGGGGGCATCGTTATATCCTTGGCTAAAAGATGTTCCTCCTGCTAGACGCTATACTTATTTGTTAGTAAATTCTGATGCTAATTGGGCTAAAGCACTCAATAAGTATCAAGAAGGTAAGTCAGGCCTAGCTGATATCGTTGGGGGTGGTTTAGCCTTGTGGTCGATGTGGGTTATCGGTAGTTGGCTTGGAATTTATTTTGGTTATTTAATACAAAATCCGCGAGCCTTAGGACTGGATATGGTGATGGCCTGCTTTCTGCTGACGATGGTAATGAGTGGGCCCAAAAACTTCCGTATCGTTTGTATTTGGATAGTGGCAGCACTCGTTGCCATCCTTGCTTATTTGTATTTGCCAGAAAATATGCATGTGGTTGTAGGTGCACTGGCTGGTGGTTTAGTAGGTGTGCTATGGAAAGAGAAGGCTAAGAGATGAGTTGGGAAATCAGTACTGCCAATCCTCTATTGATTGTTTTTATCATGACAGTCGTGTCACTGATTACTCGTTGGGGTGGCGTGTTTATTATGTCATTTGTTCCGATCAGTGACGGCGTACGACGTTTTATTGGTGCCATGTCTGGTTCGGTCCTGATTGCTGTACTAGCCCCTGTGGCTGTTGAAGGCGATCTTGGTGCTCGTTTAGCTTTGTTGACAACCTTAGTCTTGATTCTGGTGGTCAAGAGACCATTAATTGCAATTACCTCAGGTTTTGTAATGGCCGCTTTAGTGCGTTATTTCATCGCTTAGTTCGCCGTGGAATTACTATCGATTTTCTTCAAATAGTTTTTTATCGCCTTTGCCGCATCTCTAGATGCCTTAGAATTATCTCCATCAATATATTGATGTGGAATTTTTTGTTTTTTTAAATAAACAATAATTTGTTCATAATGTGCATTTTTGCTTTTTTCAAAGGGCGTATTACGCCGAGCAGTCAATGCATTAATCTCTGCTACCGCCAACATAGCTAAATTAGGCAGCTGATTATTGGCGGCCATCGTTAATGGCTCCTGATTGCGAAGGGCTTTATCGTATTTAATCCAATGATGAGCAATGGTCGCATACGCTACATCGTATTCGCCATTGACCCGTTTAAATACATTAGCGATACTTTTAGCCACGATTTTGGCATCACTTCTAGATAAAAAATTAAAAATCTTCATCATTTCCTTGCATTGTAAAATCTAATCATAGCCCATCAAGTATAGCGGTAAATTGAAAAGAAAATTGTTTAAAAAACGCTATAAAACAGGTATTAAGCCGGATAGTTCTAGCTCCTCGAAGGAGGTACAATTTTAACCGCTTCATTGCATTCAGAGTGGTTGATATAAGCTCATGTGCTTTGTAGCCTTTTAAAAATAATTAATAAGAGATAGCGCGATGCTTAAAGATATTTCACTCTCTGCTGTTGTGGCTGGTTTGTTAGCAGTTATTATTGCTTATTGTGGACCATTGATTATTGTTTTCCAGGTGGCAACTATTGCAGGAGTCTCCACCGATATGATGATGAGTTGGGTGTGGGGTATATCTTTTGGTGTGGGAATTAGTGGAATTATTCTCAGCTATCTTTCTAAAATGCCGATTATGACCGGCTGGTCGGTGCCAGGTACTGTGTTGCTATTATCACTTTTTCCTACCTTAACGGTGGGTGAGATGGTTGGGGCGCATATGGTAGCCGGTTTAATCATAGTCCTAATTGGTTTGTCTGGGCGGTTTGATAAGTTGATGAGCTGGATCCCCCAAGGAGTGGCAGGTGGTATGTTAGCTGGATTGTTATTTCAATTTGGCGCTGCGGCTTTTAGTACGATTGGTACATCTCCTGCTTTATTGGTCTTGATGCTCAGCACTTATTTATTAGGTCGACGTTATTTTTCTCGTTATAGTATTGTTGCGGTTTTTGTCGTTGGGCTAATTTTTGTGATTACTACAGGGCAAGTCCATACTGAAGCCTTTAATCTGCATTGGGTGACCCCTAAACTAATTACGCCGGAGTTTAGTGTTTTTAGTTTATTGAGTTTAACTTTACCTTTGGTGTTAGTTAGTTTGAGCGGTCAATACTTACCTGGTATGGCGATTCTACGTGTTGATGGGTATCGCCATGTGAAGTCCCGGCCTATTATGCTAGTTACGGGAGGTGTTTCGGCAATTACTGCCTTAACTGGCTCAGCAAGTATTGTACTTGGGGCAATAAGCGCTGCTATTGCGACGGGTCCTGATAGTCATCCCAATCCAGATAAGCGCTATATTGCCGGTATTAGCAATGGCGTTTTTTATATTATTGGTGCTTTTTTTACTAGTGCTATTGTCACTTTATTTGCTGTTTTTCCGGCTGAACTTGTTGCTATTCTTGCAGGGCTAGCCCTGATGACTTCGATTAATGCCAATATTGTTTTAGCGGTTGAGGATAAGAAAAACCGTGAGGCTGCTTTGCTTACCTTTATTGCGACCGCGTCGGGAATGAGCTTCCTAGGGTTGGCCTCGGCATTTTGGGGAATCGTTTTTGGTATGGCAACTGCTTTGCTTTTTAATTCGGAATTGAGAAAGGGGATTAAACCGTTGTTATTCAATCGCTAGTAGTGCGTACTTAGAGGCTGCTTAAGTGCTCAGACGTGATATGAATATATAATGCTTAGTTATGAAACTCATTCAAATTGATTCAATCGATATCCAACTTCAGCGCAAAGCCATCAAAAACCTTTATATCCGAGTGACACCACCGGTAGGGCAGGTATCCGTGTCTATTCCTAAGCGTTTGAGTGATAAGGTAGTCATGCAGTTTATTATTGAGCGCTTACCTTGGATCAAGGAGCAACAAAAAAAGTTTCTCCACTATCCAACCCCGCAGGAGCTCGAGTACCAAACAGGTGAGATGCATTACTTATGGGGTGAGGCTTATCCCTTAAAAGTGATTGAAACTCATGCTAAGCATGAGGTTATACAGCATGAGGGTGAGTTGCATTTGTATGTACGCTCAGGAACATCGATCAAAAATAAAGCATTGGTTATAGAGGCTTTTTATAAAAACTGTATTACTAAGCAATTGCAGCATTTGCTCCCACAATGGGAAGAAAAAATGTCAATTGTTGCACCTGAAATACGTCTTCGTACCATGAAAACCCGTTGGGGGAGTTGTAGAGTAGATGGTCAGCGGATTTGGTTAAATACTGAGTTGGCAAAGCAGCCACTTGAAAGTCTAGAGTACGTACTAGTGCATGAGATGGTGCATCTATTTGAACCTAGTCATAATCATCGCTTTAAGAGTTTAATGACTCGTTTTTTACCGGATTGGACTGAACGCAAGTTGCGTTTAAATAATCGTAAACTGTAAATATAGAAATGAATATTGGGGTGATAAAGGCTGTTGTTTAATTGTTGTTTTTTTATTCTAATTTACTTAAATATTTTTTTAACACGGTATCATAGAGCGCTAATCGTTAGAGAAATCAATAGGAAATTTTGATGGAAGTAGTATTAAGCTATATTTCAACTGGTCTATATGTCTTAGGTGCAGTGACGGCTTTTTTTGGTATTTTATGTTTAGCTAGTTTAAATGCTAAGCCTAGTGCTAAAAATCGCGCAGTTTTAGAGAAGCTGACACCAGAGCAGATTGCTCAAGGCAAGAAAAACGCCAAAACCGCCTTTATTTATATTTTTGTCATCGGTATTCTTATTGCTCTGATAGGTCATGTCCTTAAAACTTATGTCGCTAATGTATTTGGAGCATAGAAGCTTAGTCTTTAGATTCAGTGCCTGTTGCTTGGCCTATTTGGGGGTTGAGTTCAGTCTCTAGCCTTTTATAAAGAGCGCAGCTTTTATACACGCCTTTTTCACAAGACCTCTTATACCAGTCACGCGCAGCTGAAGGATTGGCATCAACTCCTAAACCTTGCTCATATAGCGATGCTAATTTGCTGAAAGCAGGGAGATAACCCTGCTCAGCAGAACGACTAAGCCATTTGTAAACTTCCTCAGGAGCCTTTCGCTCTTGTTCATAGCCTTCCAGATCCGAGTAAATCGAAGCTAGCATGAATTGCGCTTTGCTCTCACCTTGTTCGGCTGCTGCCTTAAAACGCTCCTTGGCATTATCAAGATTTTGCTCGACACCTAAACCGTGTAAATAGCTTTGGGCTAAAAGACGTTGAGCTAAAGCATGGCCCTGATTAGCTGCTAGACGAAACCAGCGTGTGGCTTTTTTAAAGTCTTGCTCTACACCCAGATAGTTTACTTGATAGGCTAAACCGACAAGTACTTGTGATTCAGCATGGCCACGTTGAGCAGCTTTTAAGTGCTCTTCAAAGGAAGCAGGTAGTAGGTTGTTGTTAGGTTGCGCCACTGCGACGCCAGTGAAGAGGGCAAAAGCTGCTAAATATCTACTACTGATTTTGACTAGTGATAACATCATTTGCCCACCTTTTTTGCTAGTGACGCATTAAGCACATCGTACCAAGTTTTAACTAATTACTTTTTTAACTTGGCAAAAGCGGCTGCCATGGCCCCCATGGGTTGTGCTTCCTGACGTCGTTGTCGTTGGGAACCGCCTCGATTGGCATCACGACTTTTATTGCTGCCTTTATGTTCCTGACGAGTTGAGCGATTCGTGCTACTGGCGCCGGGTTCGTCATTTAAGCGCATACTTAAGTTGATGCGGTTTCTTGCGGCCTCTACTTCAAGTACTTTGACTTTAACTGTTTGACCAACCTTAACGATTTCGCGAGGGTCATTAACAAATTTATCAGATAATGCAGAAATATGCACTAAACCATCTTGACCCACACCAATATCAACAAAGGCGCCGAAGGCTGCAACATTACTCACGACCCCTTCCAGTATCATGCCAGGAATCAGATCTTTAATAGATTCGATACCTTCTTGGAAAGTTGCGGTCTTGAATTCGGGTCGTGGATCGCGCCCAGGTTTTTCTAGTTCGTTAAAAATATCTTTAACGGTTGGTAGCCCGAATTGATCGTCAGTAAAAGAGCTAGGTGATACGCCCTTAAGTGCATCTGCTTTACCCATGACTTCTTTAATATCGCCTTGGATTTTTTCTAAAATACGCTCTACAACAGGGTAGGCTTCTGGGTGAACTGCTGAGGCATCTAGCGGATTTTCACCATTTTGAATACGAAGGAAACCGGCTGCTTGCTCAAAGGTTTTAGGGCCAAAACGTGAAACATCGAGCAGTTTTTTACGACTGCTAAAGGCGCCATTGGTGTCGCGCCATTCGACAATGTTTTTGGCTAAGGTATTATTTAATCCTGATACACGAGCTAAGAGTGCTGCTGAGGCTGTATTAACATCTACGCCGACAGCGTTAACGCAGTCTTCAACTACAGCATCTAGTGAACGGGCTAGTTCGCGTTGATTAACATCGTGTTGGTACTGGCCGACACCAATCGCTTTAGGCTCAATCTTTACGAGTTCAGCTAAAGGGTCTTGTAAGCGGCGTGCAATTGAAACTGCTCCACGTAAGCTAACATCTAAATCAGGGAACTCTTCAGCGGCTAATTCTGAGGCCGAATAAACTGATGCACCAGCTTCGGAAACAACTATTTTTTTGACCTTATCAAATTTGAAGTCCTTGATGAGCTCGCTAACTAAACGCTCAGTTTCGCGAGAAGCGGTGCCGTTACCTATAGCTATTAAATCAATATCATGTTTTTTGACTAGTGCGGCTAAAGTGTTAAGACTGCCTTTGCGATCACGACGTGGCTCGAAGGGATAAATGGTGGCGGTATCCAGTACTTTAGCTGTGGCGTCAATGACGGCTACCTTTACACCGGTTCGAATACCGGGGTCAAGGCCGATTACTGTTTTTGGCCCCGCAGGAGCTGCTAACAGCAGGTCTTTTAAGTTATCGGCGAAAACTTTAATAGCCTCACCTTCAGCACGTTCACGTAAAAGGGTTATAAATTCGCTTTCAAATGCAGTGAGTAACTTTACTCGCCAAGTCCATCGAGCAACGTCTGCAAGCCATTTGCCACGTGGTGAAGCATCAGCTTCAAATTCGGCACCTAGTTTGAGGTGATTTTCAATACGCTCAATGCAAGGGTGAGGATTTAACTCTTCCTGTTCTGTGGGCAAACCAATGCGAAGGTCTAAAAAACCTTGTTGGCGACCACGTAGCATCGCTAAAATTCGGTGTGAAGGTAAGGTTTGTAGGCGTTCGCTAAACTCATACCAGTCGCGAAACTTATCACCTTCTTCTTCTTTGCCCTCAACCACTTTTGAGTATAAAATCCCTTGTTTGGAGAGAAACTCACGCATCTGTGCTAATAAATCAGCATCCTCTGCAAAGCGCTCAGCTAAAATATCACGGGCACCATCAAGTGCAGATTTAACATCAGAGATCTTATGCTCTTCATTAAGATAGTCAGCGGCAAGTACTTGGGGATCGGCATTTTTGTTTTCTAAAATAGCATCTGCCAATGGTTCCAGACCTGCTTCAATTGCTATTTGAGCGCGGGTTCGACGTTTAGGCTTATAAGGTGCATAAAGGTCTTCGAGTCGCTGCTTAGTATCTGCGCTCAAGATAGTCTCGAGTAACTCTGGAGTCAGTTTTTCTTGTGAGTTAATTGACTCTAAAATAGCCAAACGACGTTCTTCTAATTCACGCACATAGAGTAAACGTACTTCTAGTTGGCGTAGGACTGTATCGTCTAGTCCACCAGTTACTTCTTTACGATAACGAGCGATAAACGGTACTGTGGCACCTTCGTCTAGCAGGCCAACAGCTGCTGAAACTTGGCTTGCCTTAACCGATAGTTCTTCGGCTAATTGTTGAATCATACGTTTAGTATCAACTTCTTGTGGAATTTCCAGTGATGAATTTTTAAGGGGTTGACTTATAGATTCTGTCATCTCACTCTCAAGTATTTAATTATTTAAGTTAGTCATTTTGCCATAATTAGGTAGCTAAATATATTCATCAGTCAGGATTGCTACAATTGCATGTGTCAAAATAAGAATAAATTAATCTAATCACTTTCATTTAGGATGTGCCCTTGAGTTTCAAAGTTAGCCGGTTTTTTTCAGATGATGGTCCATTCGCAGGGGCGGTTTCTACCTTTAGTAAGCGTCAGGCACAAACCGAATTAGCCCAGGCCATCGAAGATACCCTAGATAAAAAAAGCATCTTAGTTGCCGAAGCTGGCACTGGTACGGGCAAAACGTGGGCTTATTTAGTACCTGCTTTATTGGAGCAGGGCAAAGTGATTATTTCCACCGGTACGCGTAATCTACAAGACCAGATTTTTAATAAAGATGTCCCACAAGTTTGTAAAGCCATGGGCATACCGGCCTTAGTTGCTGTTCTCAAAGGGCGCTCTAATTATGTTTGCCATCACTACTTAAAAGAGCTTGAAGAGTCTGAAGCCGGCTTACGCTCTAAAAAAGAAGTGCCTATGTTACAGGCTATTCGTCGTTTTGCAGAGACATCCTCCACCGGCGATAAAGCGGATTGCTCTGCTGTTCCTGAAACAGCAGATATATGGCATCGGGTTACTTCAACGGCAGAAAATTGTTTGGGTCAGGACTGTCAGTTTGTAGAGGAGTGCTTTACTAATAAAGCAAGAAGTCGAGCTCAAGAAGCTGATGTAGTGGTGATTAACCATGCTTTGTTTCTTGCTGATATGGCATTAAGGCAGGAGGGTGTTTTTGAGCTATTACCTTCTGCTGAAGCGGTGGTTTTTGATGAGGCTCATCAATTACCCGACTATGCGACACGATTTTTGGGCGAGCAAATTAGTGGTCAGAAAATAGCTGATTGGGAACGCCGTACTCTGATGACGGTTCGTACGCAGCTAAAAGGTGTTAGCAAAGAGATTGAGCCCCTAGTTCAGGCAGTCGGTAGCGCGCTAATGGAGTTTCGCCTACAGCTAAAACCGCTTGAGGAAATGCAGAATCAACAAGCATTAGTTCAAAATCTGCCAAATTATGACAGGGTGATGGGGCGTTTTGATGAGTTGGTGGAAGCGATAAACCTTGTTGTCAGGGCACTATTGAAGTATCAGGAGAGTCATCCTGATATTCAGACTGCCACTAAGGAGGGAGCTGCGCTTTATGATAGTTTGATTCGTTGGTCTCGTAGTCATGTCAAAGTTGATGAAGATAAAGCAGATGAATCGGCAGGTTCTATAGACTCTAATGAAGGACAAGACTCTGATAGCCTAACGTTATTGGTAGCTCAAGAGATGGATGAGGAAATTAACACGGTGGAGGAGTTTAAAGGAACTCCTTATGTTTGCTGGATTAACTTAACTCAAAATGCTTTTCAATTACAACGGGCTCCATTGAGTGTGCGGCATTTTGGTAAGTTTAAGCGCCCTGAGCAGGCTTGGATATTTACCTCAGCGACACTTTCTGTTAATGGCAACTTTGAGCATTTTATAAATAACCTTGGTTTATATGGTGCAGAGGAACGAGTCTGGGAGTCGCCTTTCGACTATCAGGACAATACCATCATGCTGATCCCGAAGTTGCCGTTGCCAAATGACTTTTCTTTTAGAGAAAAGTTTATCGATATTTTGATGCCTTTAATTAAAGCAACACATGGTGGAGTTTTAGTTTTATGTACTTCTTTGCAAGCGGTCGAAGAATTTGCTGAGATGCTCATAGAGCGTTTAGACGAAGAGTCTATCGATAGGCCGTTATTAAAACAGGGAGAAAACTCTCGTGGTTATCTCATGGATAAGTTCCGTCAAGAGGGTAATGCCATTTTGGTTGGTAGTTCCAGCTTTTGGGAGGGTGTCGATTTTCCTGGTGATTTATTAACCTTAGTGGCAATTGATAAGATTCCCTTTATGTCGCCTGATGATCCGGTCTTGGATGCCCGAATTAAGGATTGTGAGAGTCGTGGGGGGAGTCCGTTTTTTGAGATTCAGATTCCTCATGCTGCGATTAGTTTAAAGCAAGGTGCGGGTCGATTGATTAGAAGTGAGGGGGATGCCGGTGTGTTGGTGGTCGGAGATATTCGTCTAGTGGAAAAGGGTTATGGTAAGCGTCTATGGCAAGGTCTACCAGATTTTTATCGTACGCGGGAGCCAGCCGATGCCTTACAGTTTTTAGAGTATTTGGCAAAGCTTCAAAAATAAAGGTTTAGCTCAATAGAGCTAAACCTTTAGGTATGATACAGGTGGTCTTGAGTTGTAAATTTGTTAGTTAAACCAACTAGAAGGTTTTAAGAAATCAGACCAGCTTGAATCCTTATTTAAACCTCGCTCAAGGTATTCGGAGTTGGGAAAGTTTTGAACAAATACACGTTCTGCATCCGTCGCTTGATCTTGTAATCCTAGTGCTTCATATGACTTCATCATGATGTAGAGCGCGCGTTCGGTCGCCGTCACACCAGAGAAATCCCTTAAGACCACCTGAGCTCTATTAATCGCTGCAACATAGCCATATCGTTCGTAATAATATTGGGCTACGTTAACCTCGTTTTCGGCAATGATATTGACTAGCCAGTTTAAGCGTAAGCGAGCATCTTCAGCATAACGGCTTTGTGGATAGCGCTCGACTAGTTGGTTAAAGGCTTCATAGGATTCACGTAAGCCCTTGGGATCTCGTTCACTCGGATCCTGCCCCATATAACGACTTAAGAAGGCATTAGGTGGGGTAAAGGTGATGAGACCTTTGAGGTAGAGCATGTAGTCAGCATGAGGGTGGTTAGGGTATAAGCGGTTAAAGCGATCAATCACTGCTAGTGCCTGCTCTGGCTCATCATCACGCCATAGAACATAGGCCTCATCGATCATTGCTTGCTGGGCATAGCTAGAATAAGGAAAGCGTGTGCCCAGTGTGTGTAGATAGGTGCTAGCTGTACTCCAGTTTCTGCTGCGTACATTGTCACGAGCCGCATCATAGAGTTGCGGCGCTGACCAACCGAGCGTCTCATCGTTAATCTTGTCTTGGGTGCTCGTACAAGCTGCTAATAAACTGACACCAAGAATCAGCATTAGGGACTTTAAGGTTTTGTTCTGCATATTTTCAAATTAAAATGAGAATGCTTGCGTGATATTATGCTTTATTCTAATAAATACAAACAATGATAACAGCCTTTTTACATCACATAGTAGCTGTTGTTAATAATATTTGAAAAATCAACGTAATTATATGGTTCTGACTAGCTGTAAATGATTCAGTCAGCGCATTTTTAGAGAGAGTAATATGTCCGAGAAATCCATTGAAGAGCATGAAGAGTTTGAAGAGGAGGCGACGGAAAGAGGAGCTTTAGAGTTTGAGATGCCGCTGGACTTCCGCAGTGAACGTTTGGATAAAATTGTGGCTACTTTATTGCCTACTCATTCTCGTGGGAGGATACAGCAATGGATTGCTGATGGATGGGTCAGGGTCAACGGTAAGGATGTCAAGATTCGCGAAACGGTCAGAGCAGGTGATAGGATTTGGGTAAAACCACAGCCATCACAGGAGCAGAGTGCATTTAATGCAGAGGCAATAGAGCTTGAAATTATAGCGGCTACTATAGACTATATTATTGTCAATAAGGTGGCAGGGATGGTCACTCATCCTGGGGCTGGAAATTGGACTGGTACTTTGTTAAATGCTCTTTTATATCATTATCCAGAACTGGCACAGGTACCACGCGCTGGGATAGTTCATCGTCTTGATAAGGATACTTCTGGCTTGTTGATGGTTGCGCGTACTGATATCGCTCAAACTCATTTAGTGCGACAGCTCCAAGAACGTTCAGTAGGGCGTCAATATCTGGCCTTGGTTAAAGGGCACATTGATGAGCAAGGAGTGATTGATACTCCAATTGGCAGGGACAGGCGAGTTGCAGTGAAAATGTCGACTGACTCACCGATTGCCGCTAAGGAGGCTCGTACACATTATCGCTGTAAAGGCAGAGGTGTATGGCAAGAACAGTCGGTAAGTTTAGTCGAGTGTCGTCTAGAAACAGGGCGTACCCATCAAATCAGGGTGCATTTGGCAAGCATTGCTCATCCGCTCATTGGTGATAGTCTTTATGGGGGGCCTTCGTTGGCAGGCTCTGAACGACAGATGTTGCATGCACAGCAATTGTCCTTTTTAGCTCCTGCTGATAATAGCGAGCAGCATTTTACTGCGTCCTTGCCAAAGGATATGCAAAAAGTGATTGATACTATTGAGTGGCTTTAAACTGTTGAAATTGCTATTTACAAGATAAAGGAAGTGTTATGCAAAGCAAGGCGCAATACCCTAGACCTTATGCAGTTTATGAAGAATTAAACGGGTTACCCATAATAACTGGGCCGGCCGTGAACGGTCTCAAGTATTTTACGACGACTGCTAAAAATGGCAGAACTACTGCTACATCAACTTCGGGCGATAGTGACGCTTTTACTGAAGCAGGTTTTAATCTAGGATTATCAAGTGGTGCTGAGCCAAAGTTGGTGCAGGCTAATCGTGCGCGGCTAGCAGATGAGCTGCCCTCTGCGCCTATCTGGATTTCACAAGTACATGGAGCGAATGTCTTTGATGCTGACCTGTGGCAGCCTGATGATGAGATAGCGATTGCTGATGCTTCAGTCACTACACAGCCAGGACGTGTTTTGGCTATACAAACTGCTGATTGTATGCCGATCGTTTTGTTAGGGACTGGTGCAAAGGTGCTGGGTGTAGTGCATGCGGGTTGGCGTAGCTTACTGCTAGGAGTAATCGAAAATACGATTAGTGTTATGCAAGAAAAAGGGGCCGAAAGCATTAGTCATGTTTGGATAGGTCCTGCTATTAGTAGTTTAGCGTTTGAAGTGGGGTCGGAGGTTCGAGCTGCTTTTTTAGAGCTTAATCCAGAGTACGAATCGTTTTTTAGTCTTAAAAAAGAGCAGTCAGATAAATACTTGGCTAACTTAGTTGGCATTGCTAACCAAAAATTCGCTGATTTGATGAAAACAGGTGACGTGGCATCAGATTGTCAAATTAGTTTTTCTGGGCTTTGCACTTATGCTTTGAATGATTGGTTTTATTCTTATCGTCGCAATGCTAAGACAGGCCGATTGGCGACTGTAGCATATTTAAGTTAATCATTATATAAAGGAACAATTCTCATATTCAAAAGAGGTATTTAAGCGTTTTGATCAATACTCCATGTATTGTAATAGTTTAGAATAT
>JAAYRZ010000016.1 GCA_012518515.1 Alcaligenaceae bacterium | reverse complement strand
TTATATAATTCTTGTAAACGAGACATTCATCTACCCCTTATTACTTCTCGCCAACGACTTTGTCGTTAGAGCGGAAAACACGAACCTTGCGACCGTCCACCTCTTTGATGCGAACTTTGTCAGCCTTACCGGTTTCAGGGTTAATGATAGCCACATTCGAAATATGAATAGGCATATTTTTATTAACGATACCGCCCGGGTTGTTAAGCATTGGATTAGGCTTTACGTGCTTCTTAGCGACATTAATACCTTCAACAACTACTTTGTCCTCACCAACGCGAGACAAAACAACACCGCGACGACTTTTATCGCGACCAGCTAGTACGATGACCTCGTCACCTTTACGAATACGTTGCATATGACCCCCTTAAATAACTTCTGGAGCCAATGAAACGATCTTCATAAAGCGATCACCACGTAACTCACGAGTTACTGGGCCAAAGATACGAGTTCCGATTGGTTCTAATTTAGTATTTAATAACACGGCTGCATTACCACCGAAGCGGATTAATGAGCCATCTCTACGGCGAACACCCTTAGCGGTGCGAACAACTACTGCGTTGTAAATTTCGCCTTTTTTGACGCGACCGCGTGGTGCTGCTTCTTTTACAGTGACTTTAATAATGTCACCGATTTCAGCATAACGGCGCTTAGAGCCGCCTAACACCTTGATGCACTGAATTTTACGTGCACCAGTATTGTCAGCCACGTCTAATGTGGTTTGCATTTGGATCATGATAGTTCCTGTTCCAACTTAGTTACATATACGGTGAGTGTCTTTTTATTATAAATACACAGCACCGAGCCTATTTAAGATCATGAGCTCAATGTGTAATACATGAAGACATATCGTGATGTTGAGTCATCGATCTTGAATATAACCAGTATTGGCCCCGTCAACAACACTGTAAACCTAGTGATACCAATGCATTCTTGCATTCTTGCATTCTACACAACCAAGGGCTCACAACATTATCTGGGTTGAAATCTCTGGATAAACTTCCACTTTTATTTAAGTGAATCTAGAAGTATACGCCCTTTAACCTAACAGATCAAGGGTTTATAAGACCTAACTAAGAAAACTGTTGTTTTATTAAGGATTTAGCTCCTGTGCATCAACCATTGCGCTGTAGGAAAATGCTTTCAGCCAATTTCTCACTAGACACACACCTTCCTCCTAATAACTAAGCGTCTTTGGTACAGTATGCATTTAAGCCTAACCCCTATCACAAGAGATTTCTTTTATGAAATGCCTTCTACAACGCGTCAAAGAAGCACAAGTACAAATAAACGGAAAAACTCACGGCCATATTGACCATGGCCTACTAGTATTTATCTGCGCTGAGCACGGTGATACTGAAGACTCCGTCAGAAAAGCAGTTGATAAAATACTTAAGCTGCGCATATTTAGTGATCCTGAAGGAAAAATGAATCTCTCCTTAGCTCAGGTAGCCGGCGGATTGCTAGTCATCAGTCAATTTACGCTTGCCGCTGATACTAGTCGTGGCAACCGCCCCAGTTTTACCAATGCAGCCTCCCCCCAACTAGGTGAGGCTCTCTACCAGCACTTTCTAGATTATGCAAAGAGCCAGCATCCGCTAGTTGCTAACGGCGTTTTTGGAGCCGATATGCAAGTGCATCTGATTAATGACGGCCCTGTGACTATTCCACTAGAGTTTTGATCATGGAGAAACAAAGCACCGTCAATTTCTTGGGACTAAGCCCTTAACTTGCTTTTTGACCTATTCGGCAATTTTAACCTAACCTCACTAACAATCACCGCCAACACAATCAATACAGCGCCAAACAAAGCCAACGCAGGTAAGCGCTCGCCATAAATACGACCAATGATTCCTCCCCAAACCGGCTCTCCTGCATAAATCAAAGTAGCCCTTGTGGCTGACACATGCTTCTGCGCCCAATTCATGGTGACCTGAATAATGGCACTAGCCGCACCAAGCAATGCAGTACACCCAAAAAGAAGCCATGAAAACTCCGGTACGCTTTCACCCACACCCGCAGAAACTGCAAAGGAAATTACCGCTGTTACCGCCAACTGCACCACCGTCACTCTAAACAGATTTATTTTGCCTACAGCAAAACGGCTGATCAAAATAATTTCTACGGCCATGGCTAATGCACCAAAAGCAGTAATCATTTCTCCTACACCTATACCGCCACCAGTTCCATCCGGTCCAGCCAACATAGCTAAACCAATAAAAGCCAGCAGCACGCCCATCCAATTCATAACTGAAGGCCTTCTCTTTAGAAAAATCCACTGCAGCAAAGGCACTAAGGGCACATACAAAGCAGTAATAAAAGCTGATTTACTGCTAGCTATGGTTTGTAGACCTACTGTTTGTGAGCTATAACCAAGAAAAATACAAATTCCAATCAAAATCCCAGCCCATATCTCATGACGAGTAAGCCCTCTCAGAACCCTAGGACCACAAGCAGCAATCGCGAATGTCGCACAAGCAAAACGAATACCCACAAAAAAGAAAGGATCACTGACCGTGACCGCTAACTGTACGATAAGAAAAGTGGCTCCCCAAAACACGGTCACCAACATCAAGGCCCACTCTGGTTTTCCAAAAGGCCGCTGAGCAATTGTATTCATTTTTTTACATAAGAAAAGGCAATGATCAATTTTTGACCATTGCCTTTTCCCTAACTTCCTACTTGATTTAAGCGATAAGCAACTACTTATCCAGGGACTTTAAACGAGGTGCAATCATATTTTCCGGTTTTAAAATCTCTTGCAAGACCTCTTCACCCAATAAACCCTCTTCACGCACTAGCTCTAACACGGTACGACCTGTAGCAAAAGCCTTTTTAGCAATGCGGGTTGAATTCTGATAACCAATATACGGATTTAAGGCAGTTACTAAACCGATGGAGTTTTGTACCAACTCTTTGCAATGCTCTTCATTAGCAGTAATATCCTGAAGGCATAATTTGCACAGCATATCTAAAGCACGCTGTAATAAGCTAGTAGATTCAAACAGCTTATAAGCGATTAATGGCTCCATGACATTAAGCTGTAATTGGCCCGCTTCTGCCGCTAAGGTAACCGCCAAGTCATTACCGATAATCTCGAATGCCACCTGATTAACCGCTTCAGGAATAACCGGATTAACCTTGCCCGGCATGATCGAGCTACCTGGCTGACGGGCTGGCAAATTGATTTCCTGAATACCAGTACGCGGACCGCTCGACAAAAGACGTAAGTCATTACAAATTTTTGAAAGCTTGGTTGAAGTGCGCTTTAGCATACCTGAGAAAAGCACAAAGTCGCCCATATCCGAAGATGCTTCGATGAGGTCTTTAGCTGCACGTATCGGATGACCACTCAACTCAGCTAAACGAGGAACAGCAATCCCCTGATAAGCAGGATCTGCGTTAATACCCGTACCGATAGCGGTGCCACCTAAGTTCACATCAAGCAATAACTCAGGAACCCAATCTATATAACGCTCAAGATCTTCATCAAGCGTAGTTGCAAAGGCACAAAACTCCTGCCCTAAAGTCATGGGGACCGCATCCTGTAGTTGAGTACGACCCATTTTTAGTACATGACCAAATTCTTCACCTTTGTTTTTTAAGGCCTGAACTGCACATCTCAAACTTTCTAATAGTGCTTCATGTCCTAGCAACAGACCTAGGCGCAAGGCCGTGGGATAGGCGTCATTAGTTGACTGCGCCATATTGACGTCGTTATTAGGGTCAAGATACTGATACTCGCCCTTTTTATGACCCATAAACTCTAAGGCTACGTTAGCGATAACCTCATTGGCATTCATATTAGTTGAAGTACCCGCACCACCCTGAATCATGTCTACCACAAACTGGTCGTGGTACTCTCCAGCCATGATTTGCTGACAAGCATAAGTAATCGCCTCATGCTTTTCCTTAGTAAGACCACCTAACTTAAAGTTAGCATCCGCAGCAGCATGCTTTACAATCGCCAATCCTCGCACAAGGTTAGGAAAATGCGACAGCCTCACCCCTGAGAGGTCAAAGTTTTTTACTGCGCGTAGCGTTTGCACGCCATAATACACATCGGCCGGCACATTAAGCTGGCCGAGTAAGTCTTCTTCAATACGATAATCTTCTAAGTTTGACACGATTTTTTCTTTAAAATAAACAGAATATTAAAATTATAAAACTTTTTCTTACAATTAAGCACGCAGTTTTGGCAGATGAGACAATTTTCTAAAAAATATACTCATTGTGGCAAGATGAAAACACCATCTTAGCAATGCGCTAAAAGCCGGCACCCTACATGGCTAATGATTGGCTAACGCCAATTCATTTAGACCAAAAACGATGGGAACAATATGAGACTGCCCAGGACAAGCTAGGCATCTTCTTAAGAGTAAAAAAATTCCGAACTGCATTAATTGATAATAAATGAGTGGAAAATATTAGCAATCGCATTTTTAATCAAACACTTGCGAACGATCGACACACAAAGCAAAAAACCACCGACTAATGCGATGGCCTTAACAAAAGCGCCCACCAAGAAGTCAATCCCTCCTACCACTCCCTGAGATTCTACTACCTATAATCCACGCTCATTAAACACCTCTATACCATAAGCATCATCTACATATAGCATGACTTAAGAGTATTCGGTCTTTAAATGACACAATTGTTGCAAATCGACAATATCACCATCTATGTTATAAGCACCTTTAATCGCTACAAAATCTTATCGATAGTCGTATTAGCTATCTTGTTCACAAGCCCACATTAAAGTGACATTACCATCACTCGGCAAAATATCAGATAGAGAACGACAACCACTGCTATCACACCATTCGTAATCAGGCACAAACTCAGAGCGAGTTAAACGCAATTCGTGGTGCTCAGGGATAAGGGGACGATATTGATACCACCCCTCTGTAAAGATAGCATCATCTGGTGGCTCCATTCCAGCCGCCGAACCTCTAATTCTGGCAGCAGTAGCTAACAGCAGAGGCCGCTGCTCCTTCAGCAGCACCTCATAGTCTTCTTCCCAGCGCACCTTTTCTATACTATGCTCCCAGGACAAGGTAAAACTTTGAACAGGCACAAAAGCTGGAGTGGTTTCAGTAGCTGAAGCCAACTGCAAACACACTCCCAACGACAACTGCCCTATTAAAGCCAAAGCAGACATTTATCTCTCAATAGCCATCTACTGAGGGGCTACTGCTGGCCTACCCACGTCAGACCCGCTAGGGTCTTTGAGAACCAAAGGCTTAACATCTAACAAACCAGCAGCCTTATCACGACGATACTTTATAAAATGCCAAACCATAAATATAGCAACTAAAGCAAAGCCAATCATATCGGAATACTCATTAGCCCATACTAATAAAGCCGCAGTCACCACGACAAATAGCCGTTCAAAGGCATTTAAACGTGTTAATAAATAACCGATACTACCGCTAGCCCAAAGCGAAATAGCAACTATAGCCTTGAAGACGATATAAACAACTTCATAAAAATAGGTGTACTCCTGTAGCATCAACGCGGGAGTGTATACCGCCATATAAGGCACCACAAACCCAGCCGCTGCTACTCTTACCGCATGCAGACTGATGACGAACCCTGACGTTCGTGCAATCGGTGCTGCAGCAAAACAAGCTAATGCCACTGGCGGAGTCAGGTCAGCCATGATACCGAAATAAAACACGAACATATGTGATACGACTAAAGGCACACCCAGCTCTAATAAGATGGGTGCAGCTAAAGAGCTGGTAATAATATAGTTCGGAATCGTCGGAATACCCATCCCCAGAATCAAGCAAGTCAACATGGTTAAGACCAAAGCCAAAAACAGGTTATCACGACCGATGGCAACTACCTGACCACCTAATTCAGCTGCGACACCAGTCAGATTGATAATACCGATAATAATACCAACCAAGGCACACGCCACCGCCACAGGTAAGGCATGACGTGCACCTTCTGCCATTGACTCTAGGCTTTCACGCAGTACACTGCTACTACCATCACGCTTAAACTTTAACACCACGATCAAAAATGCGATGATGGCAAAAAAAGCACTGACGCCATATTCCTTAAAGCCTAAGCAAGCAACACCCAGTACAATCCAGAAAATATATCTAAGTACGGTATGTGATACACCCTGAATAACCGCAGCACCAAATATCAGAATAGCAGTTAGGCCTAAACCAACTGTACCGGAAAATAGAGGGGTGTAGCCGGAGAATAGCAAATAGACTAGACCAATCAGTGGAATTAATAGATACCACTTACTGGCTAGCGCCTTCCATGGACTTGGACACTCCTCTTTGGGCAAGCCATGTAAATGCTTACGTCCCGCTTCAAAATGCACTGAGATAAAAACCGTAAAGAAATATAAAATTGCCGGAATGACCGCCGCCTTAACAATATCAACATAAGGTACGTTAATTGTTTCGGCCATAATAAAGGCGACCGCCCCCATCACTGGTGGCATAATTTGACCACCCATACTAGAAGTCGCCTCCACCCCACCAGCAAAAGGTGCTGAATACCCATAGCGCTTCATCAATGGAATGGTAAACTGCCCTGTTGTGACAACATTAGCCACGCCAGAACCGTTAATCGTACCCATTAACGCCGAACTAACCACCGATACTTTAGCTGGCCCGCCTCGATGATGACCCACAGAGCCCATGGCCACATCACTGAAAAGACCAATCATGCCGGCTCGTTCGAGAAAAGAACCGAACAAAATAAACAAGAAGATGTAAGTAGAGGACACATAAGTTGGGGTACCGTAAATCCCTTCTGTACCAAAAGACAATGTCCCAACCACTTGATCAAAGCCGTAACCACGATGCATCAATGGTCCGGGCAAAAACTCACCAAATAAGCCATAAAGTAAAAACAGACCACAAATAATTGGCAATGCCCATCCCATCATGCGTCGAGTTACATCAAATATCAAGGCAATGGTAATGATCCCAACGACCATATCCATACTAGTCATTTCGCCCGCTCTGGCCGTTAAGTCTGACTCAAAAATCCAGTGATAAAAACTTAAAGCAAAGCCGAGCAAGCCTAAGGCCCAGCCTAAGGCAGGAATACGCTGCCCGAAAAATCGTGGTAATAAAACATAAACCATCAAAATGACGAAGCCCACGTGAATAGCACGTGTGACTTGACTAGAAATAGGGCTAAATGCTGCCGTGTAAATTTGAAAACTGGAGAAAAGTACTGCTACCCAGAAAATTGCCTTACCGAACTGAATCATCGGTTGCTTATCGGTTTCACTAAGACTCATGGTACCTTCCAATCATATCTGTCAGTCTGACGCTCTTAATAGAAAAAGTGAAGTCATAAAGCACTGATATAAAATTAATACTCACCCCACAACATAGATACTGTAATGCTGTAGGGTGAATGCCTTTTACTAAAAACTACTCAACTACTCAATAATGCCCTGTTCCTTGAAATATCTTTCAGCACCTGGATGAATAGGAGCCGGCATACCTGTAACGGCATTTTTAATATCCATAGTGTTAATTGCGTTATGGGTACTTTTCAAATTATCCAACTTCTCATAAGTCACCTTAGTCATTTCATAAGCTAAATCATCGGAAACACCAGAATGTGAAATCAAGAAATTAGGAATAGCAGCAGTTGGGACATCTTCTGTTTGACCATCGTAAGTACCCGCAGGAATAACATCCGCTATATACGACTCAGAACCGACATTAGCTACAATCTCCTCAGGTATGGCCACCACCACAATTTTGATGGCACTAGCTAAGTCACGAATTGAAGCCACACCTAAACCTGCAGACTGTAAAGTGGCATCAATTTGGCGGTTTTTCATCAACTCCACAGACTCACCGAAGGATAAGTACTCTACCTTAGAGAAATCGCTGTAATCCATTCCAGCCGCCTTGAAAATAGCACGTGCATTAAGCTCTGTACCAGAGCGGGCAGCGCCCACTGATATACGCTTACCTTTAAGGTCCTCAATCGTGCTAATACCACTTTCTGGGTTAGCGATAATTTGTACGTAATTATTGTATAGACGAGTAATACTGCGGAGATTATCTAGCTTTTTACTAAAACCTGCCTCCTCACGACCATTCCACGCATCCTCGACTGTATCGGCCAAAGAGAAAGCAATTTCACCACGTCCTGCCTGCAATAAGTTCATATTTTCAGCAGAGGCTTTAGTCACTTGTGCAGTTGAACGAACATTATCAATATTTTCTGCATAATGCTGAGCTAAAGCCACTCCCACAGGGTAATAAACCCCACTCTGACCACCTGTCAGCACAGAAACGAACTGCGCCCTCTGTGCTAAAGCAGTGCCCGACGTAACTAACATTGCGCTAGCCGCAATACCTACAATCCATTTTTTTATTGACATAGTGTGTCTCCGACGATTGAAATGATGGATAGAATTTAAAATTTTATAAGCTTTAAAATAAATTAAAACTCAGGATTTCCCTATCAAATTTCACTTAAGACAGATGATAAAAACGACTAAAGCCCTCTCAGCCTTTAGCGCTCTACCCTCCCTCCTTGAACAACACCCTTTTAAAGGGTTACTATTTACTTGTTATAGCTAAAAGATTTACTAAGGACTGTCATGATAGAGACATACCCAACATTGGGCCTTTATATTAATGGTGAGTTTATCGGTGCCAATTGCCGTACAACTCAGGATGTAATTAATCCAGCAACCGAAGAAGTGCTGGGGCAGCTACCTTACGCAACTAAAGAAGACCTGGATTATGCCTTGGCCTCAGCCGCCGAAGCATTCAAAAGCTGGAAATACAGCTCACCCATGGAGCGCTCGGCAGTTTTACGTAAAGCAGCACAACTAACGCGTGACCGTGCTCATGAGATTGGTCGCAACCTCACCCTTGACCAAGGTAAGCCTCTAGCCCAGGCAATAGGTGAAGTGCTTGGCTGCGCCGACCATTGCGATTGGCATGCCGAAGAATGCCGCCGTATCTATGGCCGCGTTATTCCTTCACGCCGCCCGATGACGCGACAATATGTGATTCGCGAAGCCATCGGCGTCTGTGCCGCCTTTACTCCTTGGAATTTTCCGTTTAATCAAGCGATTCGTAAAATCAGCGCAGCGATTGGTGCTGGTTGTACGATTATTTTAAAAGGCCCTGAAGACTCGCCTAGTGCAGTAATGGCCATTGCACAGATTTTTGAAGACGCAGGCTTACCCAAAGGCGTCCTAAATATTGTCTGGGGTGACCCACCATTTATTTCTGATTATTTAATTCGTTCACCCATCGTGCGCAAGATTTCCTTTACTGGCTCGGTTCCTGTGGGTAAGCAACTGGCTGCGTTAGCCGGTGCTGAGATGAAACCTGTCACCATGGAATTAGGCGGTCACTCACCCGTGATTGTCTTAGATGATGTAGATATTGCCAAAGTAGCTAAATCTCTCGCCCGTTCCAAAATCCGCAACGCAGGTCAAACCTGTGTATCACCGACACGATTTTATGTGCATGAAAAAGCCTATGATCAGTTTTTGAGCGAATTTGTTAGCCTTTTATCCACGGTAAAAATTGGTAATGGACTAGATGAGACAGTCGATATGGGGCCACTCGCTCATCAGCGTCGCTTGCAAACGATCAGCGACTTTGTAGAGGATGCACGAGCACATGGTGCCAATATTGAAAT
>JAAYRZ010000158.1 GCA_012518515.1 Alcaligenaceae bacterium | reverse complement strand
CATATCAGAAGTTGAACTTGCGCGTGCACGCCTTCGTTGGCGTGCACGACGTGGTTTATTAGAAAATGATTTAATCCTTACGCGCTTTCTTGATCAATACGAAGAACAACTAAGTGATGAGGATGTATTATCGCTGACAAAACTTTTTCAGCTAGACGACAACCAGCTATTGGAGATTTTATTAGGTAAAAGAGAACCAGAAGGCGAATACTACACTGATAATATATGCCGACTTGTTCAATCAATTCGTGAAGCCTAGTATTGTTAAACCATTAGCTCACATTTAAAGGAAAAACCGAGATGCAATTATCCGATAAAAAGGCTACATTAAGCTTTTCAGACGGTTCGCCATCAATCGAACTACCAATTTACGAGGGCACTATTGGTCCAGATGTTATGGACATTCGTAAGCTTTACGGTCAAACCGCGAAGTTTACCTACGACCCTGGGTTTATGTCGACAGCTTCTTGCGGCTCTTCTATCACTTACATCGATGGTGATAAGGGCGAATTACTCTATCGTGGTTACCCGATTGAGCAATTAGCTGTTAATTGTGATTTCTTAGAAGTTTGCTATTTATTGTTAAATGGCGAATTGCCTAATGAACAACAAAAGATTGAATTTGATCAGTCCGTGAACCGTCATAATATGGTTCATGAGCAAATGCATTTCTTCTTACGTGGTTTCCGTCGTGACGCTCACCCAATGGCCGTATTAACCGGCTTGGTTGGTGCGATGTCAGCCTTCTATCATGATTCGACTGATATAAGTAACCCACGTCACCGTGAGATTTCTGCAATTCGTTTAATTGCCAAAATGCCAACCTTAGTGGCGATGGCTTATAAATTTAACAAGGGCGAACCCTATATTTACCCTCGCAATGACTTATCTTATTCGGGTAATTTCATTCGTCAGATGTTTGCTACGCCTTGCGATGACTATCAAGTTAATGACGTTGTTGAGCGCGCTTTAGATCGTATTTTAATCTTGCATGCCGATCACGAACAAAACGCCTCAACTTCAACAGTTAGACTATGTGGTTCTTCTGGCACTAATCCTTTTGCAGCGATTGCTGCTGGTGTTGCTTGCCTGTGGGGTCCATCTCATGGTGGTGCAAACGAGGCTTGCTTAAATATGCTTGAAGAGATTCAAGCTAATGGCGGTATCGAAAAAGTTGGTGCCTTCATGGAAGCGGTTAAGGATAAAAATAATCCTGCCCGTCTAATGGGCTTTGGTCACCGTGTTTATAAAAACTACGATCCTCGTGCTAAGTTGATGCAAGAAACGTGTAAAGAAGTTCTTACTGCATTAGGCCTTGAAAATGATCCATTATTCAAGTTAGCTATGGAGTTAGAGCGCATTGCACTTGAAGATGAGTACTTTGTTGAGCGTAAGCTATACCCTAACGTTGACTTCTACTCAGGTATTGTTCAGCGTGCCATCGGCATCCCGACCTCTTTATTTACTGCTATTTTTGCTTTAGCACGTACCGTAGGTTGGATTGCTCAGTGGAACGAAATGTTGGGTGACCCTGATTACAAGATCGGTCGTCCACGTCAGATTTACGTTGGTTCAGCGCATCGTGATGTGAAACCAAGATCAGAAAGATAATCTCTCTTCTGTAAAATCTGGATAAAAATCCCCGAACGTTTTGTTCGGGGATTTTTATTTTTTAATAGATTAGTAGATAAAATAGTTGTTACTGTAATAAAATCACTAATATTTAGTTCTTTGGAGAGTCATAGTGGAGCAAAAATCAAGCGTTCCTGAGCATGCTTTACCGTCTTATCTAGACCAAAATGATGTCGGTGCATGGGGTATATTCTTACAGCAAATTGATCGTATTGCCCCTTATATGGGTAGTTTAAGCCCATGGATTGAGACCTTAAAGCGACCTAAAACTATTATGGTAGTTGATGTACCGATTGAGCTCGATGATGGGACTTTTGCTCATTTTGAGGGTTATCGTGTTCAGCATAATACCATTCGTGGCCCGGGTAAGGGCGGTGTACGTTTTCACCAGGATGTTAACCTTTCCGAGGTGATGGCTTTAGCTGGCTGGATGTCTATCAAATGTGCGGCAGTTAACTTGCCTTTCGGTGGCGCCAAAGGCGGTATCCGTATTGACCCGCGTGACTACTCACAAAAAGAGCTTGAGCGTGTTACTCGTCGCTATACATCAGAAATTGGTGGCATCATTGGCCCTCTAAAAGATATTCCAGCGCCAGACGTTAATACTGGTCCTCAGGTGATGGCCTGGATGATGGATACCTACTCCATGAATCAGGGTTACACCACATCAGGTGTAGTGACAGGTAAACCAATTGCTTTAGGTGGTAGCTTAGGTCGCGTTGAGGCAACTGGTCGTGGTGTATACGTTGCTTCATGTGAAGCAGCCAAGGACTTGGGTATTGACCTCAAGGGTGCACGTGTAGTGATTCAAGGCTTTGGTAACGTCGGTGGTACAGCAGCACGTTTATTCTTTGAGTCAGGATCTAAGATCGTTGCCTTACAAGATCATACAGCTACAGTTTCTAACCCTGATGGTATTGATATTTATAAGCTACTTGAGCACGTAGAGCATCATGGCGGTATTAAGGGATTTGATGGTGTAACAGAAATTAGTCAAGACGATTTCTGGGCTACCGAAACTGATTTTCTAATTCCTGCGGCATTGGAAAATCAAATCACTGAAAAAAATGCTGATACAGTGAAAACTCGTGTCTTAGTTGAAGGTGCTAATGGTCCAACCACGCCTGGAGCAGATGATATTTTAGTCAATAAGGGTGTGTTTATCGTTCCTGACGTACTGGCTAACGCCGGTGGTGTGACGGTGAGCTATTTTGAATGGGTACAGGATTTCTCTAGTTTCTTCTGGACGGTAGACGAGATTAATCATCGTTTAGATCGCATGATGCGTGAAGCTTACCGTGCTATTCGTGAGACAGCTAAGCATCACAATGTTACGATGCGTACAGCAGCATTTATTATTGCATGTACTCGTATTTTAGAGCAGCGTAAGGTGCGCGGTTTATACCCTTAAGCTCATTGCTTTAGTAGACAAGGACGCCGGGATTTATTCTCGGCGTTTTGCTTTTCTGCTACTTCTCATCGCCGTCGCGGTTGTGCCAATTGCGGCACATACAATGAGAATGACCGCAATCCATTCTCTGAGCTCAAGTATTTCATCCAGAATGAAGATAGCCGTTAGTGCACCGACCGCTGGCTCTAAACTGACCATGATACTAAAGGTTTTAAGCGGTAAAATTCTGAGAGAGAAAATCTCCAAGGTAAAGGGAATCGCGCTGGATAAAAGGGCGATGCCTAAGCCAAATAAAAGAATATTAAAATTAAAAATAGCGGGTCCAGCGCTAATAATTCCAATAGGTAAAATAATCAGAGAGGCGGTTGCAAAACCGTAGCTTGTAATCAGACCAGGATGAATCATACGAGCACGCTGACCGACTAGAATATAGCATGCCCAAAAAGTTCCTCCGATTAAAGCATAGATGATACCCATCAGGTCTAGGCTAAATAAGGTATCAGTCTCTTTACTAGGCCAAAGCAATAGATAAAGTCCGCCTAGGGCAAAGAGTACCCATAAAAAATCATAACGTGAGCGGGAAGAGAGTACAGCAACTGTTAAAGGCCCAGAAAATTGAATTGCAATGGCGACTCCTAGTGGTAACTTGCCAATTGCTAGATAGAAAAAAGAGCTCATCCCTACCATACAAAGACCATAGGGTATGATGCTAGCCAAATCTGAGCGCGTTAATGCCAATCGCCAAGGACGCCAAAATAACCACATAAAACAAGTGGCAAAAACTAATCTTAAGGTCGTGGTGCCTATAGGACCGATAGTATCAAAGAGTGATTTTGCAAAGGACGTGCCGATGCAAAGAGAAAAAATGGACAGGATAAGCGCTAAGACACCTAGCGACATTGGATACTGACGCTCAACAGAAACCATAAATTCGAATAAAAATAAGATAGGAAATTACTGACTTGCCCAGAACGGACAAGCCTTAATCTATAGAATAGCGTTATTCTAAACGGATTCCATTAATTAAGTGACAGTAATGAATAAATTAGCTATTTTTGATGGTTGCGGCATCTTTATCTTTTTCTTTACGGTGATCGCGGACAGCAGTCGCTGTACAACCGGCCGAAGCACATACTACCAGTAAAATCGCTAACCATTGCTTAGACTCTATCACTTCCCCTAGGATAATTATCCCAGCAAGAGCACCAACTGCTGGCTCTAAGCTGAGCATAATACTGAAGGTTTTTGCCGGCAAAATTCTTAGAGCAAATACCTCGAGACTATAAGGTAGAGCACTTGAAAGAACGGCAATGCCGAGACCAAAGAGTAGCAGGTTAGGATTGAACATAGCAGCTCCGCCGCTCATTAAACCGAAAGGTAAAATAATGAGCGCTGCAATAGTCAGGCCATAGGAGGTGACATGAGCCGGATGCACGCGACGAGCTCTTTGTCCGACAATAATATAAGAAGCCCAGAAAACACCTGCAATGAGTGCATAGATAACACCAGCCATATCTAGAGCAATCAGCTCTTCAGAATCAGCGCCAGGCCAGAGGAGTAGGTAAAGACCTAATATGGCAAAGGCGATCCATAAGAAATCATAGCGGGTGCGGGATTTATAAATAGCTAAACCAAGAGGACCCGTAAACTCAATTGCAAGCGCAATGCCTACAGGTAGAGTCTGTAAAGCTAGGTAAAATGGCAAGTTCATGCCAACAATACAGATGCCATAGGGCACAATCGTCGCAAGATCAGAGCGTGTGAGTGGAATCCGCCATGGTCGCCAGATTAGCCATAAGATACAAGCCGAGAAGAAAATCCTAAACGTAGTGGTTCCGATTGCACCCACTTCAGAAAATAACGTCTTGGCAAAAGAGGTGCCGGTACACAAAGAAATAATAGAAAGAATTAACGTCACAACACCGACCCACATAGGGTACTGACGCAAAGATGAACTCATACCGGCAAATAAAGATTAAGTGTGAAGGGAAGATAGGACAATCATCCATACTAGCCTTTTTTGTTAATGATGGCAATTGAAGCTGCTAACAATTTGAATTGATTTTATTCTCAATTTAAGCTATTATTATCAGCTTAGCTTTTTACATCGTAGTGGTCCGCTCGGACTGCTTTTTAAAACGGTAAATTGTCAAAAACCCCCTGTAGCTCAGTTGGTTAGAGCAGAGGACTCATAATCCTTTGGTCGCCGGTTCAAGTCCGGCTGGGGGGACCAT
>JAAYRZ010000157.1 GCA_012518515.1 Alcaligenaceae bacterium | reverse complement strand
GCACGCCCTTTTTTTGCCATGGGATAGCCATCAAACACCGACACCGCTGCCGAACTTTCACCAGGTATGCCAAGCAAAATCGCAGAGGTATTACCCCCGTATTGGGCACCGTAGTAAATACCAGCCAACATGATAATGCCTGAGACGGGGGAAATCACATAGGTTAAAGGCAACAACATGGCAATGACTGACATGGTACCAATGCCGGGAATCACGCCAACAATGGTACCAAGAAGCACACCAATAAAGGCGTAAAACAGATTTTGAGGAGCGAGCGCTACTTCCAGCCCAAGGGTGAACATGTCTAACATCAAACTAGACCCCAATAAAATCTGGCCAGAGCATCACCCCTGAAGGAGCGATCACCTCAACTAGCAAGTAGGACAAAGCCGTACAAAGCACAAGACCGATCAGCGTTGAGCGCCATGAGGATTCGGGATAAAATACACGGCTGCTAATCACCAGTAAAGTAATACTAGCCATCAAGCCCAGATAGTGAATCGCCAAGGCATACGTCAATAAAATAACTGTAAACACCAGAACGATAAACAGCTCCGACCAATCACCACGATGAGCAGAGTGGCGCACACCATCGCTAGCCTTAGCCCTAAAAGCAACAAACACTTCTTTAAGCAACATGAAAAAACCGGCTAATACAATTAGCCCAGAACCTATTAATGGAAAAAATCCCGCTTGCATTTGCGCGAATGTGCCGATGTCATAAAACATCACGCTCTGATAAAGCATGACTAATCCAAATACTAGGTAGCACAAAGCCACTATCCGGTTTTTTCGCTTAATTTGTTGCTTCATTGCTGTGTGGCAAACTCAATAAAGGCTGCTTGCTCTTCTTTCAGCAAGGCATCAAACGTCTCCCCATCTTGCAAATATGGGGTTAAAGAGAAAGGTGCTAATTCCTCCGCAAACTGTGGTGTATCAAAAACCTCCATTAGCGTTGCGGCAATTTGCTTTTTGATCTCATCTGCCGTTTCTTCATGTACAAAAACTGCATACCACTGGTCTAAGTTTGGGCCGTTCTTAAGCCACAGTTCACTAGTCGCCAAAGCGTCAGTTGCTGCTTCTTGCCTTGCGCTGGTTATTGCTAGAGCACGAACAGAGCCATTTTCAAGCATTGCTTTGGCCGAGGCCTGGGTAACCACAGCAGCTGATAACTCCTCACGAACCACTTCCAATAAGGCATCAGCACAACCACCATAAGGAACATGCGTTGTTTCAGCATCACGCTTTAAACGCATCACCGCCCAGTGTTGGGGGGTACCAAGACCACACGATCCGATATAGAGTTTATCCGATTCATTCAGCAATGACTCCAGCGTATCAAAGCGCGAATCTGCAGGTACGATTAACAAAGAAGAAGATTTTGCGATGGAACCAAGGGCTGTAAAGCCTTCAACTTTAGGAAGCTCTGGGGTCAAAATAGGTGGCACGGTAGTGAAGCTACTATTATTAAAATAAAGGGTATAGCCATCAGCAGGACGATTTTTGACATAGTTTTCTGCCACTCGGCCACTGGCACCTGCCATATTTTTAACAATCACTTGAGTACTCCACTGCTCACTCAAGTTTTTAGCCATATGGCGAGCTAGGATATCTGTGCCTCCACCCGCTGAAAATGGCACTATAAGCGTGACCGTTTCTCGAGGAAAGTCACGATGACTTGTTGTGTTAGTTTGTTCCGATGAAGTCGTCAGATCATCTGTACAAGCCGCTAACACTAAAGCTATCGACGCTAATCCTAATCCTTTTAAGCCTTTTAAAAAGTTGCCTTTCATGCCTGTGTACCTCGATTATCAGTAGCGGTAGAAGGGATAAAATCAAGTCCGATATCTAATGAAGGCACTGTATGCGTCAACCAGCCCATGGCAATAAAATCAACCCCAGTTTGTGCTACGCCAAGAACCGTCTCGGGATTAACACCGCCAGAAGCTTCGGTACGAGCTCTCCCCTGACACAGTGCAACCGCATCACGTAATTCATCTAGGCTCATATTGTCCAGCAGCACAAGATCGACACCTACCGCTAATGCCTCCTCTAGTTGCTCCAATGTATCCACTTCAATCTCTAGCGGAATCAGATGCCCTGCCACCTCTTTAGCCTGACGCAGCGCCGCCGTAATACTACCTGCAATCGCAATGTGGTTATCCTTAATCAAGATCGCGTCATCCAGTCCAAGTCGATGGTTACGCCCTCCTCCGGCTCGCACAGCATACTTTTGCAAAGTACGTAGGCCTGGAATGGTTTTGCGAGTACAAGTAATCACCGCCTCGGTCTCTTTAACTAAATTTACAATGTCATTTGTTTGGGTCGCAATACCACTCAAATGCGTTAAAAAATTAAGTGCTGTACGTTCTGCAGATAATAAAGCTTGCGCATTACCCGATACCTCGGCGAGAACCGTGGATGGCTCAACCCTTTGTCCATCGCGACACTGCGCAACAAACTCGATATCGGCATCAATCATATAAAAAGCCAATCGAGCTAACGACATACCGGCAATGACACCCGACTGACGTGAGACTATGTTCAGGGTCGCCTTAAGATCAGGCGCTATCGTGGCATAACTGGTGACATCACCTCGTCGGCCTAAATCCTCAGTCAGGGCAAATTCCACATAGGGACGAAGCAATAAATCGGGTAAGGGAAAAAGATGTTTATTCATGACTACCTATACTGTTCTGTTATGCTCAATAAGAGCATAAATACTTATACTCGAAGTGAGCATAATCTATTTTTAATAAATAGTCAACACTCTAGCGACTGCAATGAATATATAAATAGTCTAGATTTAAAAGAAAAAGTGATACTACTGAATGGGCAGCTTACTACCGGAAACCGAACGCTCCAGTAAGATATCAGGCTTAAAGTGATATAGTTTCGCCGGTCGTCCAGGACCAGAGGTATCCTGCTGTCCGGTTTCCTCAATCAATCCCTGATTGATGATCATCCGACGAAAATTCTGCTTATGTAAAATAATCCCTGCTAAAGCCTCTATACTTTGCTGAAGCTGCAACAAGGTAAACTGCGGTGGCATCAGTTCAAAGATCACCGGACGGTACTTAATCTTTGCACGCAGACGGGCAATACCGGAGGCTAGCACACGACGGTGGTCATGCCTCATCATGCTACCCACATGATGCTCAGATACTCTACCCTCTTCAAAGCGTGGTGACTCAGGTACCAAGCCAACCTCATACAGCATTTCATAGCGCTGGAGAATATACTCTTCATTCCACTCGAAACCCTCCAGCCCCCAACACATATTCAAACGTTGAAGGCGTCGATTACGCAATTTAAGGCTATCCGCAGCATCAAGCCACTGCAGAAAAAATGGTAGAAATTCTGAATCGATATAGTCCGGACGACCACGACGCTGATCCTCCCAAGGAAAATAGAGGTACCAGCTTTTCCACTTGGCCTGAAGATCAATCAACTCCCTTTCCTCATGCACCAGTCCAAGATAACCAATATAGATCAACGGCTGGCCTGCGGCTGTGGTTCGTTTACTATCAACAAAGGTATAAAGCTGCTCTACATAACCAAGCGGTTGATGGGTCTGCTTTTCTACCCACTCACGCACACCCGCTTGCAAGGAACTATGAATCGGGGTCAACGGACCACTGGGTAAAAAAGTACCCTGTTCCACCGTTAATACCTTTGCTTCATTATCAGTTACGGCAACTAACACTGCGGCCAGTTCCGTCGTTCCTTGTTCTTTTTCCATTGATGAGTAGCCCAAATGAGTTTTATAGTTCTATCTTGAGTTTAGTTTTAATGATGTTCATGAGTATGAACCATTTTGAGTATATCAAAACAGCATGAAAAATCATTTCTTTTGTTTGAAAATGGCCTGAATCATGGCTAGCTGAGTATTTTTTATAAATAACTTACAAAAAGCTTCCCAGTCGTGGACATATATCTTCATAGCCTTAGCTAAAAATTGTGGGTTCTGCATCCCACAATACCAACACTTTTGCGTAAATATGCTTAAAAGAGACTAAATAAGACTGTATGAAATTAAAGAAACTTGAAGCACAAAAACAACACAACCCTTTGATTTAAAGGGCTTTAGTAGTCTTTTTAAAAGAGAAATAAAAGAAGAGAAAAACAAATGATGGTGCTCACGGGGAGATTTGAACTCCCACAGCTCTCGCCACTACCACCTCAAGGTAGCGTGTCTACCAATTCCACCACGTGAGCAATTTTGAAGACTTTATAAATTTTTACTT
>JAAYRZ010000156.1 GCA_012518515.1 Alcaligenaceae bacterium | reverse complement strand
GGCGGTCAAGGCCTTTCCGGAACTGGCCCTAAAGCCGGTGGTCCCTTATATCTACTACGTTTAGTACAAAACGGTCCCGTCGTAACATTTAAGCAAGAGTCACAGGAAGCACCCACCCCTGCAATGACCGTACTAAATGACTTTAGTCTCTGGCTTAAAGAACATGGCCGTCAAGATGAAGCAGAAAAAGTTGAAAAGATTTTCGCTCATCACTTACTTGGTATTCACAAGGAGTTACCTGGCCCGACTGGTGAACGCAATCTCTATAGCTTATTAGCTAGAGGTAATATTCTGTGTCAGGCTAAAACAGAGCTCGGCGCCAAGATTCAACTAGCTAGTTGTCTGGCAACCGGCAACAAAGCGATATTCATTAGCGAATCATCCGATACAATAGCAAATTTTTTACAACAACTACCAGAATTCTTACAAACTCACTTTGACGTTAAAAATGATGTAGATTCACTCATTGCTGATAAACAACTCATCCTGGGTGCCGCCCTTCTTGAAGGTGATAGTGATCAGTTAAAACAAATTGCACAACGCTTGGCACGTTACCCAACGGCCATCATTCAGCCACAAATTTTAAGTTCAGAGGCTCTCAAAGAAGGGCAAACTTATCGCTTAGAACGATTATGTGTGGAACGCTCTCTCAGCGTTAACACAGCAGCTGCGGGAGGTAATGCAACACTAATGGCCATGATTTAACAATTAAAACACTGACGTTGCAACTGTTGTTGCCGACCAAAGGAGTCTTTGCCCCGAGCTCAAGCGTAAATCTGACAGAAAACCATCTGAGCTCGTTAGCAAAAATAGTTTAGTTTGAAAATAATTTTCTATGTAAAATAAGCTTTGAAAACGATTCGTTATCAAATTTAATATATTTCCAATACTCAAGGGGAGATTACTATGCAAGGTGCTGTCAGCATGCCAATCATCATCGTTTTCGCGATATACATTATCGGGATGATGCTCATTGGCTATTTAGGTTACCGCTCCACTAAAGACTTGTCCGACTTTATTTTAGGCGGACGTAGTCTCGGTCCTTTCGTGATCGCTTTAGCGGCTGGAGCTTCAGATATGAGTGGTTGGCTCTTAATGGGCCTACCTGGTGCAGTCTTCACAGACGGGATTTCTGCCTCATGGATCGCCATTGGTTTAACCATTGGTGCTTACATTAACTGGTTATTAGTCGCTGGACGCCTAAGAGCCTACACAGAGGTAGCGGGTAATGCCCTGACACTCTCTGATTTCTTTGCCAATCGCTTTGAAGATCGTACCAACTTACTGCGCATTGTTTCAGCCATCGTGATTTTAATCTTCTTCACGCTTTATTGTGCTTCTGGTGTCGTGGCTTCAGCCCGCTTATTTGAAAGTATGTTCGGTTGGAACTACTTTACCGCCATGTGGCTAGGCGCTTTCTTTACCATTGCCTATGTCTTTATCGGTGGTTTCCTGGCCGTCAGCTGGACCGATGCGATTCAAGCTTCCATGATGTTTACCGCTCTTATCCTGACACCCATTATTGTGCTCAGTCAAATCGGTGGCTTTGACACTGCCGCAGAAGCTAGCATGCAATTTAACCCACAAAGCTTAAGTTTAGTCTCAGGAGTTTCTGCAATAGGCATTATCTCCTCTCTAGCTTGGGGCTTAGGTTACTTCGGCCAACCGCATATCTTAGCTCGCTTCATGGCTGCCGACTCAGTAAAAAGTATCCCCAAGGCCCGTCGCATCAGTATCACATGGATGATTCTTTGCCTCGCAGGCGCAGTTGCTGTCGGGTTCTTCGGTATTGCTTACTTCTCAACACCAGAAACCATGACCGATCCGCTAGCTCAAGCAGCAGCTTATCGTGTTCTCGACAATCCGGAGCGCGTGTTCATTGAGTTTTCTGTTTTACTCTTCCACCCATTAATTGCCGGTCTATTATTGGCAGCTATTTTAGCGGCAATCATGAGTACCTTATCAGCACAGCTATTAGTATGCTCAAGCTCCCTTACTCAAGACTTATACAAGCCATTTATCCGTCCGGGTGCAGGTCAGCGTGAACTTGTCTGGTTCGGTCGCCTGATGGTGCTAGCAGTTGCTCTGATTGCCATCTTCCTAGCTCGTGACCCAGAAAGTAAGGTACTCGGCATGGTAAGTTATGCATGGGCTGGTTTTGGTGCTGCCTTTGGCCCCTTAATTATCCTATCCGTCTTTTGGCGCCGTACAACAGCAAAAGGTGCTTTACTCGGTATGATTGTGGGTGCCGCTACAGTACTGCT